>JAWLGL010000036.1:5732-14087 GCA_041685035.1 Clostridia bacterium | reverse complement strand
GGCTTATTTGCCTGACCATATCAGCAGTTTTCAATCCTGGTATCTCATCCCTGCCCAACCGAATTACACAAAAATCCGGTGGAGACTTCCCGACTTGCTCAACAAACCGAATGTAGTCCTCAAAGACTTCAATTCCAGTTATTTTTTTATCCTCTGACAGCCATAGAAGCATCTGGTCCCTGACTTTGCCTGGACTGTCCAGGATATATACCTTCAATCGACCACCCCCTTTTATATGAAAGTGAATAAAAACTAAAACCGACAAAATTCATCTTTAATTCTTATTATACAAAGCAGTTTTCATCAAAATCTCATCAAATAAAAAAAGCATTAAAATCTAAAAACGCCGGTTTATCAAGGTTTGATAGACTGACGTTTTTTCTTGCAAATATATTTTTTATTTTTTTGAGGAAATAACCCGGTTTTAGCTGATACTTTTGAAACTATTTTATAGATAGGCAAAGCTCACACAGCTTATCGTTTGGCTTTATACCCAGTTCTTCCTGAATAAGCTTCTTATGTACATTGAAATGTCTGACGGCTTTGCTTTTTTCTCCTGTTTGAATATAAAGCCTAAGCAGTAGCTCTGTGATGATTTCTTCATATGGATTTCTGGCATACGCTTTTATCAGTTTGCTCTCTGCTCTATCAAACTGATTATTCTCAATATACCGACTTGAGAGCTTAATTACACATTGTAGATAAAGCTTTGACAGGCTTTCTCTTTCAAAATACGCCCAAGGAAAGTATTCTCCTTCCAAATAATCACCTGTATAGAGGGCTTCCATTTCTTCCAGCATCTCCAGGCTGTCTGCATAACTGCTTTTTTCCAGTTCATAGAATCTCCCCACATCGTAAGCAACTAAACCAAGCTTCAGATTATAGTTGCTTCCAATGCTTATTAACGAAGTGCCAACACCATAATCATCCAATGCTTTGCGGATATAGTAAATACCGTTGTAGAGTTGACGGATAGCCTTTTCAGGCTCATCTTCCGTCCAGAGTCTGTCCAGCAGTTCATCTTTAGATATATCCCGCCCTTGGTTAAGAAGCAGAAACGCAAAAAGCTCTCTGGTTTTTTCAGCGCGCCATTTGATAGGCTCCTGGTTTTCCCAGTTAATCCTGAAACCTCCCAGACATTTTATATGAAGTTTACGGTCACTACTCTTCTGGACAACAGGCTTCTTTTTCATCACACGCTCTACTGTTTTTTTCAAACGTTCCGGGTCGATAGGTTTCAATATATAGTCCAGCGCATGAAGCTCAAAAGCTTCAACTGCATATTGGTCAAAGGCTGTTACAAAAACAATATCTGTTTGAGGACTGCTTTCCAATATCTTTGAAGCCGTATCAATTCCCTTTAACTGCGGCATGTTTATATCAAGAAATACAATCTGCGGTTTAAGCCGACTAATCTCGTTAATAGCTTCTAAAGGATTTGTATAGGTTCCGGCTATTGAAATCTCCGGATACCCTTTTAATAAATGCTCAAGCCCCAAAAGGGCAGGTCTCTCGTCATCTACAAGTACTGCTTTTATCATTCTCTTGCTCACTCTCCCTTCGATATATAGGGACACACCATGCCACTTCGGTCCCGATACCTTGACTGCTGTTTATCTTAAGCCCTTTTCCATAAAGCTTCTTTAACCTACTATTTATGTTTGATAGACCGACACCACTTCCAGATTCACTGCTAAGAATGCGGCTTTTCTTATCCGGCTCTATACCAACGCCATTATCCGTTACTTTAAAATATAAAGCTTCTTGCTCTCTCTGAATACAAATATCTATACGCCCGCCTTCAGCTTTTGAGAGTATTCCATGTATCACAGCATTTTCAACAATAGGTTGAAGTATCAGTATCGGAACCTTCACTTCTATATCATCGGGCAGGTCATAAGCTATCTCAATCCTCTCTTCAAAACGTGCTTTTTCTATCTCAAGATAGGCTCTGACAAGCTCCAACTCATTCTTCAACGGTACAAACTGGCTTAAATCCTTGAAATCAAAGCTCCTTCTCAGGTAATTTCCAAACTCAATAATCAGGTTTCTTGCTTTGTCAATATCATATAGTGAAATTGAGACAAAGGTATTTAAAGCATTATATAAAAAATGGGGCTTGATCTGTGCCTGTAAGAAAGCCAATTCGGAAGTCATGGTTCTATCCACCGACTGCTTGAGCTGTATAAGGGTTTTTACCCTTGCCAAAAGCTCATCCGTGTCGAAAGGTTTTGCAAGATAATCATTAGCTCCTGCTTCCATGCCCATTACAATATCATGTGTTGTTGTCTTAGCCGTGAGCAGTAATACGGGAAGTTCGGAAATAGTATAGTTTTTTCTAATTTCCCGACATATCTCATATCCTGAGAGACCCGGCAGCATGACGTCCAGAATGATTAAATCTATATCTTTTGATGCTTTGAACTCTTCAAAGAACTCCTCACTTGAAGTAACTGCCGTGATTGAATAGTCCTCCAGCTTCAGAATACCAATCAGTGACATAAGGTTGGCTTCATTATCATCCACCATCATGATATGCGGCCCGTCAGATTTATGCCTGTATGGGAAATTCTCAGAATACTTTTCGCCATATCCGACAACAGCTATTTGTTCTTCTACCGTTTCAAACTGCCATGGTATTTCTTGGGCAGCTTCCTTTGAAATGGGTATAGAGAAATAAAATTTAGAACCAAATCCTACCTTTGATTCAACCCGCATTTTACCGCCATGGGCTTCAACCAGATATTTTGTAATAGAGAGCCCCAATCCTGTGCCTCCAGTTCTTCTTGTAAGTGAAGATTCAAGCTGATGGAAGTATTCAAATATATCGTCAAGCTTGTTTTCAGGAATGCCAATCCCCGTGTCCTCTATGCAAATTTCAACAGTATCTCCTGCTTCTGCTGCCGATACCTTAATGTATCCGGCTTTAGTGAATTTCATGGCATTTCCGATGAGATTATACAGTATCTGAAGAAGCCTGTTTTCATCTGCGTAAATATCCGGAAGGCCATCGGGTATATCGTTTAGCATTTGTATTCCTCGTGTGTTATTTAAACTTCCAAGCACATTTATAACACTCTCAACAATACGTTTCAGATTTACTGTCTTATATTCCATTTGAAGCTCGAAGTTTTTTAGCTTTGAATAATCCAGAATATCATTTATCAGGTTTGCGAGGCGCTTTCCACTTCTTGTAATCATGTCAAGAGCGGCTTTTTGCTTTTCATTTACAGCACCTTCCGTTCCCCTGGATACTCCGTCTGCAATGCTTATCATAGCGTTAAGCGGGGTCCTCAGTTCATGGGATGTATTGGCAAGAAACTCGTCCTTCAGCTTGTCAAGCTTCATCAGCTTTTGTGAAAGTTGTTTTGCTTCATTAAAGGCTTCTGAGAAGCGTCTTGCAATGATAATAGCATTCAGGAAAAGAAAGACAAGGAAACCAACGGAAGAAAGTTCGCCAAAATCGGAGGATATGATGTTGTCGTGATAAAGCACATCGTGGATGCCTCCCAATGTAACAACCAATGCTCCTGCCATTATAATTGCGGAATCTCCCTTGTTTTTAGCATAGGCCATGGCGGCACAGACCACTGCGTATACTGCCATTGCAAGCCCTACAGCTTGTATTGGATATAAGAAACTTGTATATATATGTATAGGAAAAAATAAGATAAACAACAATATTACAACCGCATATATCGCAAATATCTTCTTTAGTTTCCTTGAAGTCTGTTCTGGAAAAAGTTCTCCGATAAGAAAGACGAGTACAATGGGAGCCCAGGTCGTCACGACATAATCTATGCCAACAATAACATGATATCCGGCCAAAGGAAAAATTCTATTGATAATAAAATCCCCGTAAATAATTGTCATGATTATGGCAATTAGGCACAGCAGTGCAAAGTAGAAACTGCTCCTACTCTCCTTCCGCATGAAAAAAATGCAGAGATAGTAAAGCGCCATGATAAGGAAAGCTCCTACTAAAAACATGTCCTTATATCCGATGTTCTTATTAAAACTTTTTATGCTTTCCGGGGTACCGAAATAAATTGGATTCCATATACCACCGCGGGCATAAGAAAAATTGGCAACCTGAATCATTATATCGAAGTTCTTTGATGGTGGGATAAATTCGACTGTAACAGGGCGGTATTCCGGAACAAAAGACTCTTTGTCCGGACCGACCTTTCCATTGGAAGCAATCAACCTTTCGTCTATATACATATTATAGGAGGCTGATACTGTAGGCATTCTGATAGCAAGCGCTTGTCCTTCCTGCGCATTTGTTATCTTTAGCCTATATGTTGCAACTCCAAAGCCGGGCAAGCTTTTGCCGTTAATTGTGTAACTGTTCCATACCTTGGGCACTTCAGCAAGCAAGTCCGGTTCTATGTCGCTAACGTAGATGTCATCGTATGTTAGCATCTTTTGCCAATAAAAATCCCACTCACCCGCAAGGTTGATAACACCATCCCGCATGGGATTCCAGTCCGACAAATCAAAGGTTCCATGTTGGGGTAATGGCTTTTCTTTCTTATATTCCGCCTGCTTTAGCAGCCCTGCAAGAAGAAAAAAAATTGTTGCAACAATGATGATAAGCAATACTATTTTAAATATACTTTTCCTTTTTATCGGCTCCATATATAACCCCGTCAGGATTCTTTTTTTATTATACCACAACATCTGTTACCCGGTAATGAGTGTCATTCATATGCAATTTTTGTTATATCTATATTCTGAATGTATTTTTTAATGAGATTGATTGTATATTCTAATTCAGATATTGATAAATTATCCAAATCGGAATCTTTTTTTCTGACTGTTTCTATATCGAATTCCTTCTGTGTAATCATCATATTGGGTATTCCTTTTTTTTCAAAAGAGAAGTGGTCGCTTGCAGTTTCAACTTTGACATATGTCTCAAGTTCAGGGAAAATCCTATGCCATTCTTTGGTTAATGTATTATCCAGACCATTCAATGAATTTCGTACAACGCTTGTATCGTGTGCAAAGTATGGTGTAGCCAAAACTAATTCCTCTCCATCTTTATAGCCAACCATATCCACATTAATACATGCTGCAATATGGTTCAAGTCATTCTCAGTAAGGTTAGAAACATAGTATTTTGAGCCATATAAATATCTTTCTTCAGAGCTAAAAAAAATGAATCTAAGGTCAAAAGGCAGGCTTAAATTAGAAACCATATGTGCAACTTCCAGCAACGTAACCACTCCGGATGTATTATCAATAATACCAGGTTCTTCTGACACTGTATCATAATGAGCAGATAATACTAGAATCTGGTCTGTCTCTTTGCTCGTGTTAAGGTCGGCTATTACATTATGACCTATTCCTATCACTTCACTGTTATATGGATTCAGATTAAAATATTCAACGTTCCCCGATGCTCTAATATCAAATTTGTAGGCAGGAAATTCTTGAATATAAGTTACATATCCGTAGCTATCCATTTCGTCCTTTAAATAATTGGCTGCTGCCAGCTCATTTTCTGTACCCCACTTTCGATTACCATTTTTTATAAGTTCCTGTATGTGTTTCTTAATTTGTGAAACCTGCGATTGGTTATAATTTCTTGTCGAATTTTGTATAGAACTTTCTTTATCCGAACCCTGCTTTAAGTTATCGTCTCTTTCAGATTCTTTTATAGTCCCCTCAATCAAATTTGCGTTGGATGATATAACAGAATCATTGATAGACTCTTGTTGGCAAGCTGATAATGCTACAACTGATATTATTATAACGAATATTATCTTTTTTGTAATCATTTGTTTTCCTCCCCGGTGTCACACGGTGTCAATACCCCATCTCCTTTAATATTCTTGATAAAGTACGCAGGCGTTCTCCTATAAGCTCATCATCATCACTAAGAGCTTGTCTGAATAATTTAATATCCTCATCAATTTTTTCGTTATCTGTGCATACTGCCACCGTCATAGCATCACCCTGTAGGCCTACTCTATCTATAACGGGCTTCTCCGTATCATACAGTTTCTCATATCGATAGGCGTCTCGAAAATGAAGTATTGATCTGGAAATTAGAATCGCAAGGTCTAGTACGCGATGTAGTGGTAGTTCTTCTGATTGTCTTGACCATTTTTCTCCTGTATATCTCCATACTTTGGCTGAAATATCTACCTTCCCACGATCATTCCACTGAGCTAATCCTAACGAAAGACCCTTTGCATCTGAGCTGTAGGCATACCTACCATCAACATTCCCATAGTTTTCTGATACTATAACCGGTTTATGCTTTAAATTAGTTGGTATTTTCATTATACTTCCTCCCTAATCAATCTAGTAAATTACTAATTTATTAGTTTACTGAATTGAGTATAATATTTTAAACTAATTTTGTCAATCATGACGAACACCCTCCATAGAAAAATATGGAGGGTGTTCGTCATGATAAATGGGTTGTCAAACTGTCCCCAGTATCACTCACTTAATGTAGGTTCTGCAATAACTGTTGTCTCCTCTATGTTAGAAATTACTTCTTGTGTTTCTGCGTCAACCAGGTAAGCTTTACCTGTAATGCTGTAACCTTCTATCATAGCTTGGAACTCAGTTTGATGTCCGTCTACTTCGTAGATTGCTTTTGCCTTATCAGTGTCAGTTACCTTATCTTTAGTTATTTCACTTGCAAGAGTGATTATCTCCTTATTGCTGCTGTCAATATCCCTTGCCGGAACCAGAAATTTATTTACCTCTTCTGTACTCTGAATCTTTAATTCCGGCCCATATTTATACCTATTGTCATCAAGCTGAAGCATAATAGCAATTGTATATATCCCCTTACCCTCTGTCAGCCATATTTCTTGTTCAAATCTATTATTTTCAATATTAGCATCAAACCAGCATTTTTTCTTATCCTTTACCGCAAGGATTTTTATACTATTGCTTTGAGATAAACCGCTAAGAATTATCTTACCTCGGACTTCGTAAGTTTCAATACTCTTAAGCGATATGCCGTTCTTGGAAATATACTCCGACTCTTGAGTATTTGCGAAAGAACATGAAAAAACAAATATCGATAAGAATACACCTGCCGCTAATGACCTTACAAACCTACAGCCTTTCATTGAGATTCCCCCTTTTCGGCAGCCCAGCCGTTTTAGTGAATGTTCACCTTAAACCTGTTGGCTTTGCGCCCCCGGCTTTCGCCGGGTTTGCCTTTTCGAAAGGCCTCAATCGCTGACCTTAAATAACAACAAACCCTGCTTTGGTTATTACCGAAGCAGGGTCAGAACTCTAAAACATATTCCCGCACTTTCGGTAACCGGCTTCCATAGTCTTTCGACCTTAGGACCTTGGCTTTGCGCCACCGTCTTTCGACGGATTTGCCTTTTCGTTTTGCTTTTTCTACATTTATTATATTATATAATTACATAATTTGCAATAATTATACAAATAACCATGGGTAGGGTTTCTCATAATGCATTAACAACCTCAGAAATACCTTTGGCTCTGATTCGTTTTAATGGGCTTATCATGGAAAGCACTGTAACAAGTAAGGTAATAATCAGGATTAAAATAATCTGATACAAAGGGAATTTCCAGACTACATGAAAGCTTGAAAGATAATTGGTTATCAATAGCTTCTGCAGTGCAATGCCAAGCACGCAGCCTGCAAGATATCCATTCAGGTTATATACTGCAGCTTCGGTTAAAACCATTTTATTCAATTGGTCACCCGACATTCCGACTGCCCGCATAATGCCTAAATATCTGGTTTTGGACGCAATACTTGTGTTCATGGTGTTGATAATATTTAAAACACTAATTAAGGCTATTACCGCTACAAAGCCGTATACAAATACAGCCATTGTTAAAAATGTCTGATTAATCTCAGAATTTTTTTGACGCATATCCCTAAAAGATATGGTATCACTCACCAGGGCTTTTACGGCATTAACTGCTTGCTCGTCATCCTTGTTCTTCAGTTGAATGTCAATAGCTTTAAAAAATGACTCATCAGTTAGATTAGTGAATATCTCTTCTGTTGTAATAAAAGTAGTTAATGTTAACTCTTTACTGTTAAAGGGAACAGAGCGCAGTATTCCCATAACCGTCAGCTCTTCTACTCCGTCAGGGGTGTCAATGAAAATCTTGTCTCCCAGCTTCAGATTAGCCGTTTCGGTGGAAATATTCCTTCTAAGCTGTTGGGCAACCGCGATAACTCCATTATTCGCATTTATTTCATCCTCGGAAATCTCACCGGCAATCAAGTCTGCTTTTGCCCAATTTAATTGGTTTGCGTCATAAGAAATAAGCCATGACTTCTCGGTAGGAACAAATAGACCATTGTCTTTCACAGCAATACCTTTCATACTCTCT
>JAWLGL010000036.1:0-5722 GCA_041685035.1 Clostridia bacterium | reverse complement strand
ACAACCTTGAAGCATCGAAAGCAGCGTCAACATAGCTGAACATTCTACCGTAAACCCTCTTTACTCCTCCAATTGCCTGCAGACTGGAATAAACCTGGTAGTCTATACCTTGCTCTGATGCGAGAGATATGTCAGGTGTGTATGGCTTGGTAGTCTTAAGAGAAGTATGCATAAAATCAACAAATACATTGAAGCCCAGGAACATTGTAATACTGATTGCAATGGAGCACGACATTAATACAAGTGTTCTCTTTTTCATAACAGCATTATTAACTCCCATAGCCGTTTCAACACGCAAAACCTTGGTCAGAAAACTATACTTCCTTGCTTTTGATATTTTAAAATCTTCGCTTCCGGTTACCGCATTTACAGGAGGTACTTGAGCTGCCTTTCTTGCAGGTAAAAATGAAGCAATAAATACTGTCAGAAGGCCGGTAATGACTCCTCCGGCTATACCTATAAAACTTATAGTGAACAAGGGTATTTCACCAAAAATTGTGTTGTTAAAATACTTTAGCAAGGCAGAACAGGCAAACGTCATCATTATGCCAGCAGCAATTCCCAAAGGAATAGCCCTCAGCGTTATTGCAGTACCTTCTCTTCTAACAAGCTTCCTGATTTGTGACTGCGATGCGCCGATACACCTTAAAAGCCCGAACTGCCGTACTCTTTCCATAACCGAAATATTAAATGTATTATATATCATTACTACACCTGCGGTGAGGACAATACAAAAAAGAACGGCGCCTGTGGCATACAATCCTATAGCCGCGTTGTGTCTGCTTTGCCCTATAACCGCAAGTAAGCGATTATTAAGTCCTATTCTATCATCAGTAATATTAAGTACCGTCTTAATTTCTTCTACTGCTTTATTAATGTTTACCCTTTTCTTGAACTGTACAAGATAAAGATTGCTTTTTATAGATGTTAACCTGTCTGCACCAGCTGTAGATAAGAACACGCCAGGCACACCAGCAGCCTTCATGTTACCTATATCATTATAGATTCCACTTACAATGAATTCCCTTTCAGTACTATCTGGAAAAGTAATTCGTATGCTGTCACCAATACTTGAATTCAAATACAGGCTTTCAGTTGCCCACTTCTCCAGCATTATCTCATTCTCTGCGGTTGGGTGTTTACCTTGTATTACCTCTATATTCATATTCCTGGCAAAAGCTTCATCCAGTGCCCCTAACTTGCAGTCAACCCCGTTTATCACTCCATCCCCGAGGTCCTTCCAGGCACCTGAGTTTTGGACATCAATACGGCTCTTAATATAGGATATTTCTTTATCTGATGCTTCCTTAACTGCAAGATGATAATTTCCATAATCATGGATTACTTGCAGCTTTTCAAACTGCAAAAAAACGTCAAGCATGGAGAATACCCCTGTAACAAGGGCAACCGCTATTGCTGTACCGACTATAACCAACCAGGTCTTCTTTTTTTGCGCTGTGAGATATCTATTAACAAGAGTCAGATAGCTTTTCATCTCCGGCCACCCCCTAACTCAGTGACAATGCCATCCTCTACCTGAAATACCCGGTCAGCAAAAGAAGCATAATTCTGGTCATGGGTAATCATAATCAGTGTCTGTTTGTATTTCTCCACAGACAACCTCATAAGGTCAATTACTTCTTTGCTGTTTTTACTGTCAAGGTTTCCTGTTGGCTCATCGGCTAAAATAATTGCAGGCTTGGATGCTAGGGCACGTCCGATTGCCACACGCTGCTGCTGCCCTCCGGACAATTGATTGGGCAGATGGTATTTTCGCTCAGTCAGTCCCAGCATATCAAGCAATTCATCAATATAATGCTGCTCCGGCTTTTTATAGTCCAGCAGTAGTGGTAATACTATATTCTCCTCAATATTCAATTCGGGAACCAGATTGTACGCCTGAAAGATAAATCCAATATTTCGCCTGCGCAAAACCGCCAGTTCTTTTTCCTGCATTGTGAATACATCTCTGCCATTCAAGAAAACCTTGCCGGATGTGGGTGTATCCAATGCTCCAAGCAGGTTAAGAAGTGTACTTTTCCCTGACCCAGACGGTCCAACGATTGAAATAAATTCGCCTTTTGAAACAGAAAAGGATACTTTCTTTAAAGCCTCAACCTTTGTTTCCCCTCTTCCATACGTTTTTGATAATTCTTCAGCTTTTAATATCTCCATTTTGCCCACCTCAACCAAGTTATTCTATGTTTTTTCTAGTGATAACCATAGAATAACATCTGAACCTTACTCTTGTGTGAATTCAATCTTACGATTTTGTAAGCATGGCAAATTTATGGTGAACTTTGTGCCACTCTTAACAGTACTTTCAACAGAAATGAACCCATCATGCATCTCAATAATGGTTTTTGCCAGGGTTAATCCTATCCCGGTACCCTGCTTGTTTTGTGAATACTTGCTTCTGTAAAATCTCTTAAAAATATGGCTGAGGTCGTCAGGTTGAATACCTTCACCGTCATCTGCAACTGTTATCTTTACCATTAAGGGCGTTTCATCAACTTGCACCCATATGTGGTTTCCTGCAGTAGTATGCTCAACAGCGTTTTTAGTCAGGTTACTCAAAGCCTCCAGCATCCATTCCTTATCACACAAATATGACACCTTGCTGCCAGCTTTTATTTCGAAGGTTTTCTGCTCTTTCATAAGCCTGGTTTCAAAACTATCTGCTGCCTGCTTTACGATATCGTTAATAACATATTCTTTCTTATTTAGCTCTATAATTCCCGCATCCAGTCTGGCCAGCTTTAAAAGCTTTGAAACCAGCGTTTGTGTACGCTCAAGCTCAGCTTCGCTTTTATTCAAAAAAATAGCAACTGTTTCATTATTCGTGTTCTCATCCTTCATAATTTCGTTATACAGCATGAGTGCAGATAAAGGTGTTTTTAGCTGATGGGATACATTGGTCAGAATATCCTTTAAGAAAGTCCTGCTGTGCCTCTCTTTCTCAATATGCGTATGCAGTGAGGCAGTCAGACTATTAATGGAGGCTGCTAGCTTCGGCAGGCTTCCTTCTTCACTATCTTCAAGCCTTATAGATATTTCTCCATCCTTGATTTTATTGACAGTATCTGTATAATGGTCTATTGCTTCATAATGCGCTCTTAAAAACAAATAAACGGCTGATAAAACGACAAGTCCTATTACTATAAAAAACAAAAGATTTATAATGACATTGGTTCTATAAATCTCATTCAGGTCTGGAATCAAATGAAGCTGTATGCTGTCTTTGTAACCTGACTGTTCAAGCAAGGCTTTGCCTGTCTGATAGTCATGCTCAGACTTCTCAGAAGTAAATACCGATTGAATCTCCGAACTCATATCAGTATGATGGGTATTCAGATAACCCGCAAGCTTATAGTCATGTTCGATAATATAGTTTTTTAGCTGAACAGCATTGATATAAGTAATGGCCTGAGAGAATATTGCTCCAAGAAGTAATACCAGTATTAAACCTATTAATAGTTTTTTTATTCCCTTATTTACGAATAATCCCATATTGAGCTCCTCACACAGTATTCCATTTATAACCCATACCCCTTACAGTTGTTAAAAAAGATGGCCGTTTGGGATTATCTTCTATTTTTTCACGCAGCCTGCTGATATAGACAGCCAAGGTATTGTCATCGATGAAGCTTTCCCGGCAGTCCCACAGCTTCTGCATAATCTGCTCTTTTGACAGGATAAACTTCGGATTCTGCATAAAAAGACACAGCAGTCTGTATTCGGCAGGCGTAAGCTCAATATCACTTCCATCTTTTATTACTCTGCCTTCTAAAAGTCTTATGGTAATCCCGTTTGAATTCAGCTCAGTTACCTGTTTCTTCTCTGAACCGGAACGCCTCAGAGCAGCATTTATTCTGGATATAAGCTCATTCAGCTTAAAAGGCTTTGTGATGTAATCATCGCCACCTATGTCCAAACCCATAACAATATTAACCTCTTCATCAGATGATGTGAGGAAAATAACCGGAATACTTGATGTCTGTCTGATTGTTTTACAGATATCGAACCCGCTCCCGTCAGGAAGCATCAAGTCCAGTAAAACCAAATCGTACTTGCTCCGGCCGAAGCAGGCTTTTGCTTCCTTTACAGTTCTTGAAACAGTTACATCAAAGCCTTGCTTGGAAAGAGAAAATTTCATGCCTTCAATCAGACTCAAATCATCTTCAGCCAGCAATATTTTTGCCATATCCACTCCTCCAAAAGAAGCACAGGGACGGTTCTCCCACTTCCAAATTAACCTACCTTAAACCCTTTTCTGTCTTTCTTACAAATAATCTGTGCCAAATCCCTTCCACTCTTAAATGCATTAGGTACTCCCCCACCTGGCTCTACCCATTGTCCAATCATATAAAAGTTTTCTAATCCAGGCAGCTCCTTCTTGAAGGGGTTTGCCCTGAAAATATTCTCATTTGCCCAGCCTTGAATGGAACCTTTCCAGTTTCCAGTATACCTCACATAAGTTGCAGGCGTTGCAATATCAATCATTTCTATATTATCCTTTATACCTCCGATTCTTTTGTCCAGTATGTTGACCACATCTTCTGCTACATTTTTCTTTTCCATCCGGTATTTCTCAGCATCCATATTCCTTAAAGCTGCCCAGTATTCTCCATTCTTTGTATCCAGTTGAACAACCATAAGTGTCTTATTCTGTGGTACCACTTCCTTCACATGGTCATATATTAAAACATCAAGGGAGTTGTATTCACTTCCATCACAGATGATATACGGGACTGGTAGAATAATCTTTACCGTGTGAGGCCAATTTTTAAAAGTATTATTAATGCCTAATGAAACCTGAATTTTTGAAGCGTTCAGCTCTGCCTTATTATATTCATTTTCTACAGTCTTGCTTATGTACTCTCCATCAAGCAAGTCAAAAATTACCGTTTTCCCATCAGCAGCCGATACAATAATATCAGCGTAATGTTTTTCTCCCTTCTCCAGCACAATTCCAACAGCCTTATTGTCTTCAACTTCAATTTTGCTAACTCTACATTTATAATGTATTTTTCCTCCACAATCAAGATATTTCTTCTCAAAGAGCCTGGAAAACTCCAGTGAACCAATAGTTGGGTATCCGCAGCGCTTTAAGTCCATCTCTGATAATACAAACATTTCGAACAGCACTGGTGATGAAAAATGTTTAACTACATCCTTCATTAATGGATTTTTGAAACACTTTGAGAAATCCTGTGCAGAAATATTAATCCATTTTTTTATGACAGAAAGCAGCGGCAGCGCCTTCAGCATTTTAAGTGTCCCTTTAAAATCAAAAAACTCTTTGGGCTTATCATAAGACATTTTGAAAGACTGGAACTTCTTTGTATCCCTAATAAATTCGTCGATAACTTTCTTATCCTCCGGAGCTGTTTCCAGCATACTTTTCTTAAGTTTCTCCAGATTAGCATATTGAATAAATTTTCTTCCTTCTTCAAATAGGTATAGATGCTTAATATCCTCATCTACAAAATTTAGCTTATCTATCTCAATCAATTCATTCCAGAGTTTATAAAGAGGATGTGTTGGAGCTGAACCTAAGAGTCCATGAATACATCCCTCTATCATATAGCCCTTTCTATTCCAAGCAGTACATAAGCCTCCTGGAATATTATGAGCCTCAAAAATTTCTGTATCATACCCATTCATCTGAAGATCGCAGCCTGCTGACAATCCGGCAATTCCTGACCCAAAGATAATAATC
>JAWLGL010000035.1:0-14192 GCA_041685035.1 Clostridia bacterium | reverse complement strand
ATTCTGGATATGTCAAGGGAACAAATGTTAACGTTAGGTCAGAACCCTCTACTTCATCCAGCGTTGTGGGTTCTCTTTCAAATAAAAAAATTACTATCCTAGGCAGCCTGGGAAACTGGCACAAAATATCTTCAGGAAATATCAACGGGTGGATTAGTTCTGACTTCATATCCACCGATGCTGTAATAAAAGGAACTAATGTCAATATACGATCCAAGCCGTCTCTCAACTCTGAAATACTTACCAGTGTGTCCAACAAGTCTGTTGAGCTTGTAGGTTCATCAGCCGATTGGTATAAGGTATCATATGACAATACCACAGGCTGGGTAAAGAATGACTTTGTTTCAGTATCAGGACCTGTGCTCTCAAGCCGTAGTCTTTCAACGCCCAGCACTGCGAAAACTACTCAAAACTCTTCAACCAAGGTATCAGGAAAAATTGATGGAAAAAACGTAAATATAAGGTCCAAGCCTACAACCAGCGCTAAAATTATTGCGACCCTCTCTAACAAGGATGTATATATTGTAGGGCAGTCAGATAAGTGGTATAAAATATCCTCAGGTAAAATTACAGGCTGGGTTTACGGAAGCTTTGTAAATGTACCCTCCAAATCGGCTTCAGCTGCCAGTACGAATAAAACCTCAGAAAAGATACCCGCCAAAATTGACGGCATAGATGTCAATATAAGGTCGAAGCCTACAACCAGTGCCAAAATTATAACCAGTTTTTCAAACAAGGATGTACATATTCTGGGACAGTCGGGCAAGTGGTATAAGATATCCTCAGGCGGAACTACCGGCTGGGTTTACGGAAGCTTTGTAAATGTGTCTTCAGGTTACGCTCAGAAGATACCCAGCATCAAGAGTGAAGCATCTAGTGTTACTACCCAAGCAGTGAGCCTGAGAAACAGAATGGTACTATATTCCCGCAACTTCCTTGGAGTCCGTTACAGATACGGCGGCAGTTCTCCCAGCGGGTTTGACTGTTCAGGCTTTACCAGCTACGTCTTTAAGAAGTTCGGAATAAACCTTGAGAGGGTGTCAACTGCTCAGGCCAAGCAAGGTAAATACGTTCCAAAAAGCAAGCTTCAGCCGGGCGACCTTGTATGTTTTGATACAAACGGAGGTTCGGTTAAGAAGGTTAATCACGTTGGAATATACATAGGAAACGGTAAATTTATTCATGCATCATCATCCAAGAGTGGAAGAATAGTAAAAATAAGTTCACTTAATGAGGGATTCTATAACAATGCATATATTACAGGAAGAACCTTTGTTCAATAAATAATAATATTAAAATACTGTAGATAGAGATGTCGGGATTCCGGCATCTCTATTTTTAAGTAAGGAAATCTATGAAGAAAAGACCTCTTATTATTATAACATGCTTCTATTCTCTCGGAATAATATTTGGACAGTTTTTTACCTGGATATCGGGTTGTATTCTTATGCTGCTTATACCGGTAACCTTAATACTCTTTGCCGTAAAGAAGCACAACATCTACCTTGTCTCAGGACTGGCAATAATAGTTTTTTCCTTCGGGTCTGTCTATTCATATTATAAATCAAGTTTGCCGTCAGCTTACTTTGAACCGTTTTCAAATCACTGGGTACATTTTGAGGCCGAAGTTGTATCACAGCCCGATGTAAGGGAAAACAAAACCAGTTATATAGTTGAGGTAAAAAGAGTTACTAACAGCAGACTGGTTGTGAATACTAATTCACGAGCATTACTGTCTGTTTACGGCTCTAAGCATTCGAATAATATATATAGATATGGTGACATTATAAGAGGCACGGGAAAGCTTGTTCTGCCATCCCAATCCAGAAATGCAGGTGCATTTGACTACAGGCGCTTTCTGTCATCCCAAAACATATATTCAACAATAACAGTCTTTCCATCGGATATCTCCAGCCCGGGTCAGGCAGAGATTAATCCTCTTATCAGGCTGAGCCTGTACCTTCGTGACAGGATTATAAGTATGGTTGACTTATCCCTTCCTGCTGAACAAGCCGGTCTGCTCAAGGGTCTGGTTATTGGGGAGCGAAGCGGCCTGTCGGAGGATGTGAAGCAAAATTTTAATGACAGCGGGTTGACTCACATACTTTGCGTATCAGGCGCAAATGTAGCATATATAGCCGGCGCCTGCATATTCCTCCTGGGGATACTTAAAGTAGGTCAGCCGTATTCAAACTTGATTACAATGGCAGTCCTGGTCTTATTTGTTCTTATAACCGGCTCATCCCCTCCTGTTGTTCGGGCCGGAATAATGGGGATAATGCTCCTGTCGGCAGGAGTGTTCGGGAGAAAGAGTGACGCTCTTAACAGCATATCGGCTGCTTGCCTGGCTATTCTATTATTTAATCCTCTTTGCATTTACGATATCGGATTTCAATTATCTTTTGCAGGAACAACCGGTATAGTGCTCTTCTATAAAACATTGGTTAATTCCTTAAGCTTTCTGCCTCGTATTATAAATGAGGTTCTGTCGGTATCTCTAGCAGCACAGTTTGCGGTCAACCCTATAGTTGCTTTCTATTTTAACAAGATTTCACTGGTTGCCATTATTACCAACATTGTAGTGGTTCCTGTTACCGGAATTGTAACTATAATTGGATTTATCATGAGTCTGGCTGGACAGGTATCAATTTTCATTTCACAGCTGCTGGGAGGCCTGAATTACTTTTTCCTGTCATTCATGCTTTGGGTATCTGAAGTATCTTCAAATCTCCCTTATGCCTGCGTACAGGTTATTACTCCAAGTTTATTGTTTATTCTCTTATACTACTCTGTACTCTATGTACTACTGAGATACATCCCGTTCAAAAAACCTGGGCCCCTTTTTTCTAAGTTATTTTATACAGCCACAGCTGTAGTGTTGATATTCTCACTGATCTCTTACTCCCTACCTCGTCCGCTGCAAATTACTTTTTTAGATATAGGCCAGGGTGATTGTGCAGTTATAAAGACCCCTTCAGGTAAGACCTGCCTCATTGACGGAGGAGGTACATTTCCCGGAAGTATGGGTAATTCTGATCCGGCTAAGACTATTATACCCTTCCTCCTGGACAGCGGTTCGTCATCAGTTGACCTTGCAATACTTTCCCATCCCCACGGCGACCACATACAGGGATTAATCCATGTAGTTAAAAAACTCAGGGTCAAGCGGCTTATCCTGGGCCCGCAGTTTCAGCCAAATATGGACCTCGATAACCTTATAAAACTGTGCAGCCAAAGAGAAACCGAAATATACTATGTTTCCAAGGGAGACCTTTTTAACATCGACCATGTCCAGTTTCAAACACTTCATCCCGCAGAATCAAACATATTTGACAGCGATTCAGCTCTCAATAATAATTCTCTAGTACTCAGGTTGATATATAAGAATACAAGTATCCTGTTTACCGGAGATATTGAGTCTGATGCAGAGAAACATATCCTAGGCTCAACTTTCCTCTTAGACTCGGATATACTCAAGGTTGCCCACCATGGTTCCAGAAACTCCTCGTCCCAGGACTTCTTAAAAACTGTCTCTCCATCCGTATGCGTAGTAAGCACCGGAAGAAACAGCTTTGGTCATCCTTCTCAGGAAACAATCAACAGAATAGAATCATCCGGTTCGCGTTTATATAGAACCGACCTTGATGGTGGTATCAGCATAAAAGTGTATAATAACAGGTTTAAAGTTATACCTACAATCAACAGATAATCAAGGATTTTAATTACCTCGTGCGTATAACAGAGCAATCTGAGGGTAAAATATAGCCAAATAACTTTTTTCAGGAAGTGGGATGGTTATGATACGAAGGCACCCTCCTCATAAGATGTTAAGTCTTCTAGTTATACTGCTTGCTATGGTGGTTTACTTCTCTCTCGATCTATACTGGAGAGAACACCAGCCCAAGTCCAATTCCGGCTTGCCCCAAACCAATAATGCAGCAGATTCACCTTCTCGTTCAAAACCTGATACAGTAAATACTCCAGAACCTGGGCCAGACACCAGGGTTGAAGGTGGAAGGACTGAAGATAAAACCATACATCCTAACGCTTCGATAGTTACAGAAAAAAAATATACAACCTGTGGCCATATAATCAGAAAGCGTACAGCAGCACCTGAAGATATGGTCAATCTTACAGAGTCTCAACTGCAAAAGGCATACAGAGATTGGACAGTGAAAGAATTTACTCCTGACCAGGTTGTAATATATCAGGAAGTCCACTCCAAGTGTCCTGACCACTTCGTTCTTAAAGACAAGGACGGCTTGGTGGCAATCTATTTCCAGACGCCGATAAACGGTGTAACATTAAAAGAGGTTACGCCTATATCGGTTAGAAACCTTCGCTCCCAGGACCGCACCAGGCTTAAATCAGGTATAAAGGTAGAATCCTCAAAGGAATTGGCACAAGTGCTTGAAGATCTTGGGAGCTAACCTATTGTAGCTGAATAATAGGCGTGAGAACCCCACCTCTTCATCTTTTCTGCTAATTTATATATGACTCTTCCCACTTTCCGTTCTCATTCTGGACTAAAGCTCTGATTAAATAGGCCGAACCATCTGTAAGCTTGGTGAAAACCAGCTTATAAATCCTTCCACCTTTTGATTGGCCGAGTAACTCGGTAAGACTGCCTTCCTGTTTTATATTATAGACGCTGCTTATCTGATAGCTTGATTTGGCTGCAGTCAGTGCATCGGTGTGTTCTCCGTGATAGGCTTTGCATAAAAAATCTTCACCACTTACACCAATCTGTTTGATTTTCCATCCTTCTTTTCCTTCGTTTTGCAGTACCAGTTCCCCTGAGTAATAACCAAAGAGGGTAAGCTTTCTGTCTTGTGACTTTTCTATAGTTTCAAACTCAACAAAAAATCTCGGATAGGTTTTTCCATTTATTGTAGCTTTATTCATTTCATACAGCTTAAGCAGGTTTATATTCCCAATACCTAGGAATGAGCTAACATACTTCTGAAAGGACATTGACTTTTTCAAATCCTTGGAAAGCATTTTATAAGCAAGGGGGTATGGCTCCTGCGCCCATCCGGTTGCCCCGCAACCTGAACAGCACCCCCCCATGTTTTCAGCCTTTGATAGTACACTGAAGTATGCCTCAATCAGTTCACGGGGATTATTAAAAACTTCAGGAATGCCTTTACCTCCGGCATTATATTCAAACTGCAGAGTAAGCTCAGGCTGGCTTGACGGCCTCAGTATTCTTTCAGAACCTCCTGATTCTGGTGATGAAGTTTGAGTTTGGTGGCCTGTGTACTGACTTATATCCTGCACTGTAGATTCTCCTCCCAGCAGGTATTCCCTTTGAGATACCCCACGGGCACTGGCAAAAACTATTAATAAAAGTATGGTTGCAAAAAACACGGTAGGATAAAAAAAATGCTCCATTATACTGTACTTTTTTGATATCATGTCCAACACCTCCTAATACAATATATTCACTAAGGGTGCAAAACAGGATAATTTTTTGCAAATATTATCCCGGGCAAACTTGCCCGGGTAATTTGTCAGTGCAGTTTATGTGTTATCAGCCGGTTATTTTCCTATATCAATATTATAAAGGTTCTTCTCCAGGCAAAGCATTGCCCTTTCCTTTGTCTTTTCATCTGACTTCAATGCTTCTTCCAGAAACTCAGGATGTTCAAGCAGAAATCTTCTCATGGTTTCCTTAGGGTTGTTAATATAATCCATTATCATTGTAAACTGCCTTTTATTTATCAGGTTCATCCTAAGGGCTTCTTCAAATAGATATTTATCAACCCCTATCATTGAAAATGCTTTAATCCTGTTATCGAGAAGCATTTCTTCGCCTCCCTGTTTTCTATCAACCACAACCAAACTCCATTTGATTTCTCCTCCCCTGTTACGAACTGCAGGAATCCATGCCCTTTCATAGCTTGAGCCTTCGGTTATCAAATCTGCAATATGGAGTACATTTTTGCCTTCAATCTCCCGTCCACTCATTATTCGAGTCAGTTCACCCTGTGACATGACTGCTGCGAGGTCTTTGTAAATGGTTATATGTGGTTTTCCAAGTTTCTCTGCAATTATCAAAGAAAAGAACCAGTCACGTCGTTCCCCGCCAGATACCAAATCGATTTCATCAACATTAATGTTTCCCTTTATAGAATCGGTCATATTATCAATCAATTCCCTGTATATTTCATTCCCAACATAGTTCTGCCGCAGCATTGCGGCAATTGTCAGCGGGCAGGCAAGCCTGTTGTTCTTCTCCCTATCGATGACAGCAAGAAGCTCACCGGCCTTTTCCTGACCTCCATACAGAAACTCTGTATTTATATAATAAGGCCCGATTGTCCCTGATGTATACCAAAACGGCTTATCCTCCGGGCATACCCTCAACGCATTTGTCCCAAAAAGCCACGAAACAAGTTTCCTCCTGCCTGTATCCATCAAATACCTCCTTAAATTCTTTTTTAATTATAGCTGTTCTGAAGTCCAAGCTTCCTATATGCAATTTTAACATTAGTTGTTTATTATTAACAATAAAAACTTTCATGTATCACCTCGCGTGCACCTCCTCACATAGCTTTACATCAATTATCCGGAGTTGACAAAATCATGATTAATATTTATGATTTATTAAGACTCTATACCGTGACTTACCATAAGTCTGTACTCAAATTCCAAGATATATAAATATAACAATAGTAGAAGGATGAAGAAAAAAAATGAATCCAATAATATTTATCTTAGCTATTTCAGTCATTGGTCCGGTTATTGGCTCACTGATAGGAATTCTAAAAAAGCCCTCGAAAAACTTTATATTCATCATGCTTTCTTTTGCTGCCGGAGTAATGCTGTCCATATCATTTTTAGAGCTTATTCCCGAGAGTATAAAACTCTCATCTACCTTAATATGCATCATAGGGATATTCATAGGCGCACTTGCTATGCATCTGGTGGATAAGTTCATCCCGCATATTCATCCCGGATTAGATTCAGACAATCCAAACTATGAACTTAAGAAAACCTCACTATACCTTACTCTGGGTATCTTTCTGCATAATTTTCCTGAAGGCATGGCTATAGCGATTGGGTCGGTTTCAGATATGAAGGTAAGTCTTGCCATAGCGTTGGCAATAGCAATACATAATATTCCGGAAGGGATTTGTACTTCAGCGCCATATTATTACTGCACAAAGAAAAGACTGAAGTCGTTTATTATTTCGTCTTCAACTGCCCTCCCTATCTTAATAGGTTTTTTTGTTGCATATTTTCTATATCAGAACATCCCCACCCAGCTGGTTGGACTGATTGTCGGTGCTACTGCAGGCCTGATGATTTATATATGTACCGATGAACTCATACCATCCTCAAGCTTTCAGCTAACAAGCCACAGTAGTATTTTTTCTTTCCTTGCCGGAGTTATGCTGGTTGTACTTCTCGGAGAGATATAACTATGGTTTCTTATACTCCTCGAACCTTTGCATTACATCAGGATTCTGTTCGAAGAATCTGTTAAGCAGTTCAATTTTATTCAGCGTTTCCTTGCTGATATTATGTTCAATCAATTCGGTTTCCACCAATAAGTTATCATTTGTCCCCAGCAGCATTAAAAAAGCCTCTATAATCCTGTGCCGGTTCAGAAGGAAATTCCCTATATCCCTTCCTTTACCGGTTAACAGAATAATTCCATACCTCTGGTATTCCAGTAAACCCATATGCGCAAGCTTCTGCACCATCTTGGTGGCCGAAGATGCCTGGACGTTAAGAAGCTGGGCTAGAGTATTTACTCTCAAATACCCGTCCTCCGATATATTTCTGTATATCATTTCAAGGTAATCTTCCATTGCTGAAGTCAGCATTTTTTTTTCCTGATTTAGAAGCTCATATCCGCGAACGGTGTGAAATTTACCCTTATCTTTCATAAAAACCCTCCATATTAATTTGTATTCGTAACACCCAGGTATTATTTAACATATATTAGTCTCGGGAAAAACTTTTTCCCCTGCTTAAAATTTCGAGATATCTGCAAGGAGGAGTCTAACCATGCGTGCTCATATTCCTTTAAACATTGCTCCTGTCGGAAGTAAAGCAAGAATAAAGAGCCTTGCTTCCAGTGGAAATACTCAAAGAAGAATGCTCGATTTGGGTTTAATTTCCGGTACTGATGTAGAAATTCTTTACAGGAGCCCCTCCGGAGACCCTACAGCCTACGAGATTAGGGGTGCCGTGATTGCCCTTCGTTCTGAAGAGGCATCCAAGGTGCTGGTTGAAGCTTTATAGACCTGAAATATTACTGGGGAGTGACTACAGTTATGAGTTACATAAGTAAGCCTACAGCTGATGTTCTGCTGAAGGCTGGTTCTATCGATAATACCCATTTTAAAGATGAATATGTTATTGCTTTAGCCGGAAATCCAAACGTCGGCAAGAGCACAGTTTTCAACAGTTTGACAGGGTTAAACCAGCATACCGGCAACTGGCCCGGGAAAACGGTTGCAAATGCCAGAGGAAGATATAAATTCAAGGATGCCAGGTTTATGCTTGTTGATATTCCGGGGACCTATTCTTTAATGTCCAACTCCCTTGAAGAAGAGGTTGCCAGGGATTTCATCTGCTTCGGTAAACCTGATGCAGCCGTGGTTGTGGCAGACGCTACATGCCTGGAAAGGAATCTGATACTGGTTCTGCAGATTCTGGAAATGACATGTAATGCTGTAGTATGTGTAAATCTGATGGATGAGGCTAGGCGAAAAAAAATACATATAGACATCGCAAAACTGTCTAGGCAGTTAGGCATTCCTGTGGTTGGAGCAAGTGCAAGAAGTAACACAGGCCTGGATGAATTGATGGATAGCATATATAGTATATCCGCTGATAAGATTTCGCCATCTCCCATAAGAGTTACATATGACCAACCTATCGAAAATGCAATACAAATCATTGAGCCCTACGTTTATGAACTGGTTAAAGGAAAAATTAACAGCCGCTGGGCCGCAATCAAACTCCTTGATGGAGATAAGGATATTATTAATTCCCTGTCCAGATACCTGGGATTCAGCATGCTGGAAAATGAGTCGCTTTCAGAAAAAATCGGTCAGGCTAAAAGGCTTCTGGAACAGAACGGCATCACCCAGGATAAACTGCGTGAAAATATGATTTCCAGTATTGTGCGGATGGGAGAAAAAATTTCCAAAGACGTGGTTGTTCTAGAAAACAAAGAATACAATACTCTGGACAGGAAAATTGATAAAATACTTACATCAAGAATCTTTGGAATTCCTATTATGTTAGGATTGCTGAGCGTCGTATTCTGGCTTACTATTGCAGGTGCCAATTATCCGTCACAAATGATTGCGTCGTTGTTGTTTGGTATAGAAGCGGAGCTGACCGGCCTCTTTTTATGGGCAGGTATGCCATCCTGGCTTCACAGCATGCTTGTTCTCGGAGTGTATAGAACACTTGCCTGGGTAGTATCGGTGATGCTCCCCCCTATGGCAATTTTCTTCCCACTGTTTACCCTGCTGGAAGACCTTGGTTATCTTCCGAGGGTAGCATTTAACCTTGATAGTTTCTTTAAAAGGGCCTGTGCCCATGGCAAACAGGCACTTACCATGTGCATGGGTTTCGGCTGCAATGCTGCAGGTATTATAGGCTGCAGGATAATCGACTCACCCCGGGAAAGACTAATTGCAATTATAACCAATACATTCGTTCCCTGTAATGGACGATTTCCTACCCTTATTGTAATTTCATCAATTTTTATGGGTGGAATGGTTTCGGGAGCCTTTCAATCTTTAATATCAACACTCACAATATCAGGAATAGTACTTCTTGGAATATTTATGACTCTTGCAGTTTCACGGATACTTTCCAAAACCATTTTGAAGGGTTTTCCATCATCGTTTACACTTGAACTTCCCCCCTACCGTAAACCCCAGATAGGCAGGATAATAGTCCGTTCAATACTAGACAGGACTCTCTTTGTTTTAGGCCGGGCAGTCTGTATTGCCGCGCCGGCAGGCCTGCTCATCTGGTCTATGGCAAATATCAGCATTGGCGGAATCAGTCTACTCAGTCACTGTGCGGGTTTTCTAGACCCATTTGCCCATATGATTGGACTTGATGGCTATATACTGATGGCATTTATACTTGGTTTTCCCGCTAATGAAATTGTTATACCCATTATTATTATGAGCTATATGTCAACAGGCAGCCTGATTGAACTAAATAGTCTTGATGCATTGAGAGAACTGTTGGTTTCTCATGGATGGACCTGGCTTACAGCAGTTTGTGTAATGCTGTTTTCCCTAATGCATTTCCCCTGTGGTACTACTTTGTGGACCATAGCAAAGGAAACCCGGAGTATTAAGTGGACTTTTGTCTCTTTTCTGCTACCCACTGCAGTCGGAATAGCCGTTTGTTTTATTGCAGCACAAACTGCGAGGCTTCTTGGATTGGTATGAGTGAAGCAATACATATTAATCTGCCTATTTTTTCTCTGTATTCTCGTTATAGCAAGTTCTATTCTGATTTGAATAATTACTGTTTAGCTGGAAATCCTAATAAGAAAAAATCCAGAGAGGAAAGACATGAAAGCTCTTACTTATGAAGGTATTAAGAAGGTAAAAATAAATAACGTTAATGACCCTGAAATAAAAGAATCCAACGACATCATTGTGAGAGTAACTTCAACCGCAATATGTGGCTCTGATCTGCACCTGATACATGGAATGATACCGAACATGCCCAAGGGTTTTATTTTAGGACATGAGACCATGGGTATTGTGGAGGAAACCGGACCGGATGTAACAAAGGTAAAAAAGGGCGATAGGGTGATAGTCCCGTTCCCTATATCGTGTGGGCACTGCTGGTACTGCGATCATGAACTCTGGTCCCAATGTGACAATTCAAACACTAATGGAGAGGTCGGAGCAATCTTCGGTTACAGCAAAACCTATGGAGGATATGACGGAGGCCAGGCCGAATACCTGAGAGTGCCGTATGCCAATGTTGGTCCTACCTTAGTTCCTGATGACCTTACAGATGAACAGGTTCTATTCCTCACCGATATACTTCCAACCTCATACTGGGGTGTTGAAAATGCAGGTGTTAAAGAAGGTGATACGGTTGTAGTTCTAGGGTGCGGCCCTGTAGGTTTGCTGGCCCAAAAATGGGCTGCCTTTAAGGGAGCAGAGAGAATAATTGCTGTTGATTATATTGGCTACAGACTGGAACACGCCAGGAAACATAACAATGTTGAAGTAATAAACTTTGAGCATTATGATAATGCAGGTGAACATATAAAAGAAATAACCCACGGTGGGGCAGATGTAGTCATTGACTGCGTTGGTATGGATGGAAAAATGAATATAATAGAAATAGTTGAGTCGGCACTAAAAATTCAGGGAGGCACCAAGTCGGCTATCGATATAGCAACTCAGGCGGTAAGAAAAGGGGGTACAGTTTCACTTGTAGGAGTATATGGAGCCAGATACAATATGTTTCCACTTGGTGACTTTTTCTCAAGAAATATAACCTTGAAGATGGGACAGTGTCCCGCTCACTCCTATGTTCAACCCATTCTAGACTTGATAAGCAAAAACAAATTTGATGCAACTGACATAATAACCCATGTACTGCCACTTGAAAAAGGTGATTATGGATATGAAGTCTTTGATGAAAAGAAGGATAACTGTATTAAGGTAGTTTTGAAACCCTAATGGGAGTCTTCATATAACTGCATTTTGCATAACTTAGGTTTCTGTAAATGGCTCATATTCTTTAAGTAGTTGATGGTAACTGTCTTCAAAGTCCGAGCTCATATCATAGTATTCTATTCGCTGGGCCATCTTCTCCAGGATATCCAATGAATTGGAACCTATAGCGCTAACTAGTCCGCCAAAATCATCAGATATCATCTTAATCGACTGCTCATAGCGTTCCCTGAATTTCTTTTCAAAATTACCGTTTACATTCTTAAATGATACCTTATCTATATCAAATGGTGCTCTGGCGGCCTTTTCTCTTTCCATAGATTATCATCCCCTGATTAAGTTAGGCTTTATAGCTTCATAAGCATTATTATTGCCGCAATTACATTATTATTATTCAAACCCCCGGAGAGCCTTGAATAGATAGTTATTTTCTAAAACAGGATTCTTGGATTCAGGAGGAGTTTTGGCTAATAATTTCTTGTTATCTTTGATAACTTAGAAATCATTGTCCACCTTACGTGCTCTAACTGAATCTTAGAAGCCGTTATCCAGGAACTTATCGCCACTTATCTATAATATTGAAGCTGGAATCTTAGTGGCGGTTAGTTATCGGATAAAAAATCAGGCATTATGCCTGAATAAAAAAATCGGATAATAATTTTAATTTATCTCTACATAACTTTGAGCCAACGAATAGGTTCTGCGGCTTCGGTTGTGCCCGTAAAAGTAACCAGAACATTCTCCCCTGAAGCTATCCGTCCTTCTTCAAATGCCTTCAGGGTTCCCATTAAGCTAAGTATTCCTGCCTTCTCTGTAATCACCATTTGTCCTTCCACATTCCTCTTCTTAAGCCTGAGACCACAGCTTTTTAGTACCCTGAGCGCCGCACCCTCAAGCCTTGAATAATCCTCAGAGTCAATTGCGTAGAAGGCTCCTCCTTTAGGCTTTACAGCATTCTTGTAAAGGTACCGGTATCCCTCATCAGGTCTGGTGCAGTATAGTGTAGGCTCCAGAACCTCTTGAGGATGCAAATTTACATCCTCACCGGTCAGGTAACTACGCCCACTTATCCATGCATTATGCATAGGGCATATTCCCGCCTGCTGAACCCCGATGAAACCTGGAATTATCTCAGTCTGAATTATCCCGTCCTCAGCAAGCAAATACAGCTTTTTATAAAACCCAACCGGTCCATGTCCTCCTGACACGGCCTGAGCAGCCCAGTCAAAAACCAGGTTATTTTTCATCATGTATTCCAAAACGAAAAAAGACCTGCAGGCATTTGCATCTGCCTGGTGCCCCAGGGATGGAACAAGCAGCAGCCCATTGTCGTGTGCAAAAGCCTCTGCTGTACTGCGGACTCCCCACTCAGGTTTATCAATTATCCACAGAGTATGATTCTTGCGGTCCAATACCGAATAATCAAACTTATACGATGACAGCCTGGGAATAAATATGTCGAGTTTTATATCTTTATCTCGGCAGTACCTTGCCATTGCACCAGCAGTGTTACCTGACGAACACACCACTAATCTTCGCACTCCCTGCTGTATACTCCTTGCGACAGCCATACATGCAACCGTAGACTTAAAATTTCCGTCTGCCATCAGGGACGCCATATCAAGAATAAACAGGTTTACACCATTGACATCAACCGGTCCGGTAATTCTACACCCCTCCCGAAGTGATACATCCTGCAGAAGCTGAAAGTCAATATTCGGAATAAAGGATTTGTGATACCTGAGAATAATGCTGTCCTCTGCACTGATACGAGGATAAACAAATTTTTTGTTCACCTCATATGCATCAATTAAAGCTCCTTGGTCCCTTTGCGGTTTAGTGCATACACTCGAAGTAATCATTTTTCCCCCTCCTTCAATACTTTTAAACCATTAGATATCCGCACTTTTTTAGCCAGCGGCCAACCACCTCCTTTATACTCCGATTCTAACAATCGGCACATCCAACCTTTTGTTTTCTGGAACCATCCTGATGCAGTGATGAACAGACAAAATAAATCCATTCTTCTATTGAAATAAAGAATGGTCTGAGTAAGAACTGCTTCCTGCATGTAAAGGATTTGAATTTTTGATATGTACAATATTTGATAGCTCACACGTGGAATTGTAATAATACCACACTTCCTGCCACTGAAAATTTTTTCAGGCAGTAGTTATACCAGTACCTCGCCTAATATCGGATAGTATAATTTGTTTACTTAACTTTGCTAGCATAATATGCTGTTTAGTTGAAATTTGGAACCGATAAAGGCTGGAAAATCGGAAATACTTGATTGGGAAGAAACAAAAAAAACTTCCCAGATAAGATAAAAGAGGGTTTTTGCTTCACAAAGGCCCTCTTTTAATCTGATAATCCTATGGCTGCTGTTTATGGTCGGGATGACAGGATTTGAACCTGCGACCTCACCGTCCCGAACGGTGCGCTCTACCAAGCTGAGCCACATCCCGAACGATGCTTATTTATTATAATACTTTTACCCGG
>JAWLGL010000034.1:0-14280 GCA_041685035.1 Clostridia bacterium | reverse complement strand
ATATAATTAAAAAATTATCTAATTATATAATAACGTCATATTGCGTTTATTGTCAATATTTTTTATAGAATATTGACATTATTATCAGTAAAGATTATAATGTGACCATGTAGTCATGTGACTCCATAGTCATATAGATTAAGTATCGTTTGCCAGGCCTTCTAGGCTGAACGGGAAAGGAGCGAACCATGCCCAAACAAACCTTTTTTAACCTTTCAGAGGAAAAACAAAAACGTATTATTGATCTGGCTATGGATGAGTTTGCCAGTCACTCATACAACAAGGCCTCACTATCAAGAGTGGTTGCCCGGGCAGGTATAGCGAAGGGAAGCATGTACCAGTACTTTGAAGATAAGAAGGACCTGTATCTCTACCTTTTTGATTTGGCGGCCCGGGAAAAGATGGCATATATCGAGAATCATAAGGGCGAAGACAATGGCGACTTTTATACAGTCCTTGAATGCATTCTTCATGCAGGAACTCAGTTTAGTCTGGAGCACCCAAAGCTCAGTCGGATTATCTCAAATATAATGGAGCCTTCAGGCGAATTGGTTCTTCAGGAAATTTTTGAACGTTCAAAGAATATGTCTTACCAGTATATTCTCGGTATGCTCACGCAGGCGCAGGAAAAAGGGTCAGTTCGGATGGATATTGATATAACCCTGGCAGCCCACATGCTGTACTCAATCCTGGGCACCGGTTTGCTGGAGTACCTGCTTGATTTACTGAACGTCAGCATGCATGAACTTTTATCCGACCCACACGTATCAAAAAGGTTAAACCAAGAGCAACTCCGCAGCATTATAACTAATACAGTTAGCTTTATCAGAAATGGATTGGAGGGGAAATCCCATGATTAGTGTAAAAAACCTTTACCACGATTATACCGGCAAAGGCCTGTACGCCGTATCGGACGTGTCCTTTGCAATTGAAGAAGGTGAAATATTCGGGTTTCTCGGCCCCAGCGGTGCCGGGAAAAGTACGGTTCAGAATATCATGACAGGGCTGCTGGAACTCCAGAAAGGTGATGTGCTTTATGACAATCAGTCAATAAAAAACATGAAATCAGGATTTTTTAACCGGATTGGTGTGTCGTTTGAGCATCCCAATCTCTATTCGAAGCTTACAGGGTACGAAAACCTCAAATACTATGGCGGACTCTTTGATGTTCCAACCGAAAACCCAGTCAAGCTTCTCGGAATGGTAGGTCTTGAGGATGCAGTCAATAAAAAGGCATCGGAATATTCAAAAGGGATGAAACAGAGGCTGGTTTTTGCCAGGTCCATTATTAATAATCCGGAAATCCTGTTTCTTGACGAACCGCTTTCCGGCCTGGATCCTTCAACAGCAAGTGTCATAAAGGAAATTATAGTATCAAAGAAAAAGGCCGGCTGTACAATTTTCCTGACTACTCACAACATGTTTGTAGCCGATGAGCTTTGTGACCGGGTGGCATTTATCAACGAAGGAAGGGTAGCTGCCATCGACTCGCCCAGGAACCTCAAGCTCGAATACGGTCAGAAGTCTGTAAAGGTTGAATACAAGGACGAGGATTCATTAGCAGGAGAAGTCTTCTTTCTGGAAAACGAGAAAGACCGTACAGAATTCAACAACCTTATAGCAAGCAGAAATATTCTGACCATCCACTCACAGGAGGCTACCCTTGAACAGATATTTATAAAACTAACCGGTAGGGGGCTTGCATAATGCTTAAAAGGTTTATGAACTTATTCTATCAGGATATAAAGGTGGTAATCCGAAACAGGTTTCTCACTGTTGTTCTTCTCCTGGCCTTTGTTATTGCAGGACTGATTAACTTTGTAATACCTCAAAATGTTAAAATTACCCCAAAGGAGCTCTTTTTTGATAATACTGCAGAACGCGTATGGGAAAAAGAACTTGTAAAAAGAGGCATGGAAAAAGACAGGTTCTATTACAGCCGGGATGAACTGTACAAAGCTGTTCAGAACAATAAAAGCAGTCTGGGAATAATGGCTGAAGGTTCCCTGGAGAATACCACTTTCACCATAATCCGTCAGGGAACTGAACCCGAGGAAATCATCAATGTGCTAGATGCCACTCTGGAAAACGGCATACGAGAGTTTCGGAATCTCGAAAAGGCAGAATATTACGAGGTGGAGTTTTTGAGACCAAGGTCCGAGCCTATACCTTTCAACAAAAACCTGATTCCGGTGGTACTTGTCTTTGAGGTTGTCATGCTAGGGTTTCTGATGATTGCGGTAATGATTTTTCAGGAAAAGCAGGAAGGCAGTATACGTGCCTACAGGGTCAGCCCGGGAGGCGTACTTGAATATATATTCTCCAAAGCTTCAGTCATCACACTGCTGGGATTGATATACGGAGGAACTATAGTCGTACTGACACGCGGATTGGGAATTGACTATCTGTCGCTGACCGCTCTGATTGTACTAACCAGTATACTGATAACTCTGATGGGCCTGCTGTTGAGCGTGTTTTTTAGAAATATCTCAGAATTCTTTTTTATAGCAATTGCAATAATGATGGCCAGTGGAATTCCGATTATAGCCTATATGTATCCGTCCTTTGCCCCTCCGTTTATGACGTGGATACCATCCTATCCCGTTGTATTTGGGGTGCGGGAAATACTCTTCCCAACGGGAAAAGAAGGATTTATGGCGCCGCTTGTCTGGATACTTTTACTTGAAAACACCGTACTGTTTGCAGCAAGCTATTGGGCTGTCCAAAGAAAACTGCTGAGAGGGGGGAGATAGTTATGTTAAAAAGAATACTGAACTTTATAAAAGCAGATATTGTGAATGCAACCCGGGATAATATTATCCTTTATATGCTGATTGCACCTGTACTGCTGGCCTTATTGTCACGACTTTTTCTACCTACCTTACAAAATGTAAACCTTACCTTTGCAGTAGATAGGCATGCTGGGCAGGAGGTTATCAACCAGTTAAAGGCCTATGGCAATATTGAGCTGTACGATACTGACCTTCAGGTAAGGGAAAGGGTCGAGAGACCGGATGATGTAGGGGGAATAATAGGAAACGGGGAAAAGTATACCATACTCATGGAAGGAAACGAGGGAAAGGACTTTGATGCAATCTATACTTCTATCATGGACCGCATACTCAGGGATAGCCCTCTGGCACAGTTTGAGCATATCAGTCTGGGTGTCCCCGAATCCCCTATAAGAGGACTATTCACAAGTTTTCTTCTCCTGTCGGCTGTAATGATTGCAGGTCTTATTGTGGGCTTCAACCTCATTGACGAGAAAGAAACCAGGGCGATTCAAGCCCTCGCAGTTTCACCAATAAAGATATTTGAGTATATAATTGCCCGTGGCGTTCTGGTACTGCTAATGGCGCTGATATTATCCCTGCTGACCAGCCTGATCATGGTTGGATTTGCTGCAGACTATGCAAAGCTGGTTGTAGGAGTGTTGTTTTCGGCTGCGCTTGCCGTTGCCCTAGGACTGCTCCTGGGTGGGCTTGCCGATAACCAGATATCAGGTATAGCTATTTTGAAAGTATTATTTCTGGTGTATACCCTTATTCCAATGGGCTCGCTATTTGTTCACGAGGCTCTCCAGTGGGTATTTTATCCCTTCCCCAATTACTGGATGTTCGTAATGTTTAAAAATATCTACCTTGGCACCCAGCATATTGGTTTTTGGGCAGCTTCTATCTTCACCCTTATAACCAGTATAATATATATCCTGCTTATGGTTCCTGTTCTGCGTCGAACACTCAAACTGCGGTAAACCTTTTGACAGGGCTGCGGCAGAAATCGGCTGCCGCCCTTTTTTTGAAAAACGCCTGCAGATTCAAGGCTTGTCCTGAGTTTCATTCAGTATTTCTATATCCTTCCCGGTTACCTTTATCAGGTAAATAAAAATGGTATTTTTCTTAAACTCCCGAACCTCATACATTCCGTTATCAAGAGCTTTTATATACTTGATTCCCGATCCCAGTATCTCTCTGGCTAGTAAAAAAACTTTTTTCAGATTCATACTGCAAGCTCCTTATTTTTTTACTACTGATATTCTTCTATTTTATAACATTTCTCCAGTAAATTAACATGTATTTCGTAAACGGTATGTTTTTTTTCATAAACGACATGCCAAATGTCATTCACAAATTAATTCATGTTGTTTACAAATCCTGTTGACAAAAATAAACTTTTTTCACCATGCATGCCAGCTCCTTACATGCTTGAAGCATATAATTAAAAAAATTTTTTGGATACTTGAGGAAGGACATTGGATGAGTTTTGTCGAATAAAAATAGATAACACTCTTGTCTGCGAGGTTACCCATATGACCAAGGATAAAACCCTGAAAAAAAGTATTTTCAATAACTTTATTCGATTCATAGACCTTAAGTTATCTCTTCTGTGCTGCGTACTTTTCGGCGCAGCTGCCGCGGTACTGGACCTGACGCTTGAGAACCTAAGCTTTCCCTACATACTCCTGCCGGTTATGTTTGTCTGTACACTGGCAGTGTCAAGGCTTACAATCAAGCCTCTGCCTAAAAACCAGGTTGAACAGCCACAGGCTCCTCCGGTCAAACCATGCATCCATTCGCAGGAGCTTAATCAACTTAAAGAAAAGGTTAAAACGGCGCTGCTCCAGGATACCGAATATACCCGTCAGATTGAAGGCATGATTTATGATCAACTGATGTTTACATTTCTGGACCAGGCCCAGAAAACCGAGTCATCAATAGAAATAATCGGCAACTATGTCAGCTCGCTCAATTCCCTCCTGCAAAAGGAGGATACCATAACCAGTGAATTATCCAAAGCGGTGGAGCTGCTCAGTGAATGTAACGTAAAGCTTGACAATAATGCCCAGGAAGTCCTGGAAATATCCGAAAGGTTTGCAGGTCTTAAAAACGAAAGTGCAAACCTTAAGGAGGGCTCCTCAAACATCTTGGGGCTTCTGGATTACATAACAAGCATAGCAAGGGATACCCAGCTTTTATCCTTAAATGCTTCCATAGAGGCCGCCAAATCTGACAACTCAAGCAAAGGATTTTCAGTCATCGCCGGAGAAATCAAAAAACTGTCCGAAAGCACCAAGTCCTCGGTTGATAATATTAAAAATACCCTGGAAGGCTTTATCAATTCCCTGGACCTGGTTATAGAGCAGATAGACCGGCAGTTCAGCGCCATAACCGGAAAAGCTCAGGAATATAAAGAAATGACTGTAAACGCCAAACACACTATTGAACAGGTACGGAGCATTGCCGGTTCAGTATTTGAAATCAAGGATGAAATCTCAAAGGAAATTGACAGGAGTAAAAGCGTGTACGGAAAAATATCCAGCCTGTCCGAAAACTTTGACACAATGTCTGAAATAACAGACAAGATTATTGAGAAGAACACCCTGATACAAAACGACCTTACAGAGGTTGCAGAAATGATAGATAGCAAGGAAGATTCTGTCCAGAAAAATGCAAGTTAGAATTTCAAACCCTTAAATTATTTAAGTTTGAAAGGAGGGATAGCATGGGATGTCCAAACACCAAAACATGTCCGATTTATGAGCAGTTCAAAACAGAAGCGTTAAAGAATATGTATATTAAAATGTACTGCCTGGGTAAATTTGATAATTGCAAAAGAAAGCAGATAAAGGACTCGGGCCAACCGGTACCCCCAATGCTCTTACCTGACGGCAAAGAATTAGGCAAATTATAGGAAAAAAACCGTGTCAGGGGACGGTTCCCTGTCACGGTTTTTTTCTTTACTGTCCCACAAATGAATCTATGGCTTTAAGGATTAGGGATGAACTTGCAACTATCGCATATGCCCAGATAACGTTTTTCGTAAGTCTTTTTCCCTTTATGATTTGCTCCTCATTGCCGAATGAAAGCTTAATCATCAGCTGTCCGGTTACAATCCCGATTAACGCTGCGGCTGTCGATATTCCGAACAGCCAGCTGCATATCTGATTAACTGCCATGGAAAGCTTTTCGAATATGGGTGATGACATTACGGTGTCTGCAGCAAGGGCAAAGCACGGGAGTCCTAGAATTAACACAAGTATTACTGCCGGAACCATTGCCTTCAGAAAAAGGTTCTTCACGGTCTTGCACCTCCTTGGTTTTATGCTATCGGTTCTTATTTACCCTAAAAAGCAAATAATTACCTTTTATCTTTTACTAATACTTTGTCTGCTTACGTTCATCACAACTGTGCTGTTCTGTTCCGTAGTTGAAAGACTGCCTTCATTTAATGCCGGCGTTACCATATCATAGTTATATACGATTTCTAAGAAAATCGGCTCCCCATATTCTATCGGCGTAACGGTTGCCGATATTGTGACATTATCTGTATCAAACCCCGAAGAAGCCAGCTCGATTAATAGGTTATTCCTTTCATCAGGGGTCAGGTATCCGTATTCCTCCATCACAAATATATACTTCAAGGAATGGCTGGAAAGCTTCTCATACCATATAAAAGGCATAAGCGCGTTTACACAGAAAACTAACAATAAGGCTATAAAAAATAGCGATATCGCAATAACCAAAGGTGTGGTAAGAGCTGTCGAACCCCTGCTTGACTTGATACTAAACATGTGCCTTCCCTCCTATCTGGCAATCCTGTTTACCTTGACATCCTGATGTATCCTGAAATAAAACAGCTCTGAGAATGTGGTTCTGAACACTATTGGCTTTACCCTTACCCCTATCTGAGCATGTATTGTAGGCTCGTCTATCGCCTTTCCTGTAACGTCATCCACCGTACTACCGGTATAGTATTCATACTGGAGTATGTCTATCTTCTCAATAAGCCTGTTCCCTGCTTCAAGGTTGTTATCAAGCTTGTAGTTATACTGCAGCACCTTCTTGAAGTAGTCATAATAGGCATCTCTATTGATACTTGATATCTCTCCCCGCTCATATTTCTTGTTTAAGGCTATGACTGCCGACCGGTTAATAGTAAACATATCCACCTTTACGGTATACATTATGGCATTTATATGGCTTACAAGCACAGCTGTGGAGAACAGGAATATAAACATCACCACAAAGCCTAAAAGGACTATTATGAGAAGCAGATTAGCCTCTCCTTTACTGTCTTCTAAGCTTTTTAGGTTAATCATACTAACCTCCATTCCACCGCTGCCGCTAACGGTACAAATATTAATGAAAGCTTTCAATTGTACATTGTCAATTATCAATTGTACATTTTTTCATACTATCCCCGGCTTTCTAATACTCGGTATAGTCGGTAGTTTCCCAATAATACCGGTCAACAGGGTCATGGTTTTCAGGGTTATGTATATATGGCCTTAAATCCCTGTTAAACAGCGTGTCCCATCTTTCAAAAACATCCAGGTATATGTCTTTTTCAATGTATCTTAAACCACTGTACACTTTGAGTTTGAGGATAAAGGGGTCTTTTATCCTGTCCAAAAGCCTGTTCTTGTTTATATTGAAGGCACTTCCGCTTTCTTCTCTTAAGGTGTACCATGAGTGAAGGGACTGCTTTGTTCCGTAAGGTATAAGGTAGTATGTAGCATAAACATTATTGTAGTCTGCTATGGGTGCAGCCCGCTTATCAAAAGACCTGGGTAGGGCATAATGGTTTTCGAGGTCCTCCACCGAGCTGAAGTCAGGCTCTATACCCCTCTCTATCGGCTCATCCCATTCAAACCTTTTTGTAAGCTTATCAAGGGTCTTTATTGATTTATCTTCCTCATAGTTTATATATGGCCCTTCAAAGTCCATCTCTATCCTGTCAACGTACCCTCCGGTCACTACCTTTATTCCCATCATACGCCCTGCAAGCACAAATCCTTCTGAGACAAAGTGTGTACTCTGTGACCGGCAAAGAGTCTCAACAATAGGCAGGTTTATATCATTATCCTTGTAGAACGATTCCCGAAGCTCGTATGCCGTTATTTCTATCTTCTCCCACAGATGCCCGGTATCGGTACATGTCTCTGTATTGCCATTGGCAGCTCTGGCAGTAAATGTGGCAGTAACCGTCCTGCCTGCACTCCCACCGGCAGACATTTCCGGATACTGTATATTGTTACTCTCCCAATACTTGTATGTACCGTCCTGACTTACCAGGTTCAGGGTATATTGTGCTACTCCAGGAGATGGAGAAAGCACTGCAGTAACCCCTACGGCATGTAATGAAGTCCTGCAGGTCATCTTGAACTCGGTCCTGGTCTCTATGCTGTCAGGTATATCCCCTACCGGGTTTAAGTAAACATCTACTATCAGCCTGGCCGGATGCGTGGCCGTCATGTATGCGTTTGTACCCCTGTAAGTGATATTGTAGGTTCCGACAGCCTGGCTTGCCGTTACGGTGTAGTTTGCTCGCCAGGTGTTCTCATACTCGCTGACCGGCCTGTCGCTCACCAGGGTAATAGTTCCTGTCGGCATATCGACAGATGCACTTGTGCAGTATCCGGATGTAGCTGCAATTATCTCAACCGTCTCACCCGGTGCTGCCTTTATATCATCCCCTGCAACCGCTGCAGCAAGCACTACTTCAAAGGACTTGAAGTCGCTGGCCGTTTCCCCTGAAGGTAGAGCTGCCTTGAACTCCCCATATCTGAACTGACCGGTAGACTGGTTGTACTTACCGAAGGAAGTACCGACCGGAACGGTAAGGTTATAAAGCCATTTCTTTTTCCCTGAAGCATCAAGGCCGTTATATGCCATTGTAAAAGGCTGGCCAAACACTATAAGCTTCATATCATTTACATATTTAGAGCTTGTGGCAGTAACCTGGTATGTAGAGCCAGGCCCCATACTTGCCGGTATATTCCCCAAAGGGTTTATGGGAGTGGCCACGGTAAGCGGCACTTCCACAGTCTGGCTTGTGCCGTCTGTAAGCGTGGCTGTCACATCCAGGATATATGAACCGCTCCTTGCTGTGGCGGCTACAGTGACATCCGGCCTGGTAAACACAGTCTCTGATGGTACGAAATCCGGCAGCAGCGGCAAATTCCCAACCTCCAGCCTGGTATTCCTCACCTGTTGTAAATACCGGTATATATCGTCCTCTGAAAGGGCTTCCTGGACAAAGCCAATCCTGTACATGTACCTCTCCTGTGCATTATGGAAGGCGTATGTCTCAGGAGGGACCCATGCTAGCTCATTCACATATGCCCCTTTGGGAGCCTGGTTATGATAATAATATTGATAAGTAATATTATTTGCCGGAAAACCTCTTGCTCTGTCTATCTCCAGTCTCCAGAATTCTTCCCAAAAGCTCGAACCCCTGCGATGGGACCATCTGTATGACCACTTCTTAACATCATATATATATGAGGTAAACCCTATCATCTGTCTTTCTATGGCGGCCGTATCCCTCTTGAAGCTGTAAATTTGGGTTCCCTCGTTATAGAGCTTGAAGGTGGTCATATCCTTGCCCTCCAAGCTGTCGTAAGCTGTTGACCAGGTGACCGCTATGGGTGCATTTTCGTTAACAAAGCAAATAGGGTCCTGATTAAAGTATACGGCAGGGTCGGGCTTTAATGTATATGTCCCGCCGTAGGTCGGGTCATAATGGGTTGGGAAGGGAAAGTCAGCAGGGTTAAAGGACCGGTGCAGCTCATGGCCATAGGTGGAGTCAAACTTGTATATCTTTATATCCCTGTTTACCAGCCGGGATACATGAATAAAGGGCACTGTGTACCTTACGCCGTTTTTCCATACGTCAATATTGAGTATGTAGTCCCAAGAGGTCCTTCTAACCTTGCCATCCGAGTCATATACATCCGGGTCGCTTACAATTGTTCCGTAGTTACTTCCCGGAATAATAACCGTACCGCTTGGGGTAAATGGGTATCCCAATGTCCGGTTGCAATCCTTATCAAACCTGTATATATTCGCCCCGCTGATATTCCTGCCATCCTGAATAATTATGTCGTCATACCAGCCTCTTTCGTAAAAGTCCTTTTCTCCAGCTCCGTTATCCGTATAGTTTCTGCTGTAAGGATATGAATAGAAAAGCTGAAACTGAGTATAGCCTGAAATAGAATTAGTGTATCTGTTTGCATAGCCTAGTTCAAGGTTGTCCGGGCTTATTACTGCAGACTCTGAAAGAGTTGTATCAATCCCCAGGGCAGGGCATACCGCCCTTACTGATTGTATGGGACCTGAAGCCTTTACATTAGCATCTATTACTATCTTGTCACCGGCCGGGACAGGGTCTGGATTTATTTCAGCAGTAAGGGTGAGCTTACCCTCTGTGCTGTAGGACCAATCACTGGGCTGGCCCACTCCGTCAACTGCCCTTACCCGGTACTTGTATCCGGATGCGTGGGAGGCATAGGGCATTGTGGTAACACCTTCTCCCGTCCTCCCTATGTTCTGCCATATGCCGGTAGGGGTCTTTCTTACCTGGACATCATAGACTAAAAGGTGCTGGGGGGTATAGTCGTCAGTGGACGGCAGCCAGGTTACGGCCGTACTGTTGGGATTATATGCTACATTTATCGGAGCTGTCGGAGGGCAGTCGAGGACGGTGGCCTGTTCAGTGTACCTTACCTTTACCCATCCGTTGTAGGTATAGCCGGGTTCATCAACTATGTCCTGGTAGCTGTATGTAACAGTGCCGGCATACTTCTTTACCGGCTTGTAGTGCTGGTATTCTACATTACACTTGTATGGATAGGTAAAGTATCCTCCGTACAGGTGCTTCTTTGGACCGTAGTGGAATTTGAAGTGATATACATATGTCTCACTCTGGCGAGTCAGAGGATTATAAAAGGCATCCTGTATTTCCCACGCTTTAGCAGGGTCGCCATCATCAGTATATGCCAGCCTACCTTCCATCTCGTAAGTGATGGTGTTGCCGTTCATACTTACCTTTGCAATATTGGTGTTATAGAATTCCTCCTTTGCATCAACCTTGTAAAACTGCTGTGAAAAAGGCTGGAAGCTTACATAGTCCCCTGCAGTAAAAGGGCTGTTCTGAGGCTTGCCCCTTGAGCTGCTATATATATATGTATACCTCTTGCCGTTAAGTGTATATCCCATGTAATCAGTCCAGTCAGAGAGCTTGTCCACCACACTCTTAAGGCGGTTCTCCGGCCTCATGTAATACCCCCTGGTATCATATCCGAAGCTGTATGAATTGGGCGCCCAATAGTTACTGCCTGGTGCATAAGGCGAGAAATGGCCGTCCCTGTGCCGGTCAATGACATAGTATATATGGGACAGCGGCCTTGTGATTTCATTTGCCGTAGGAGTCCCGCCCTGGAAATATGCCGTAAGCGAGCTTCCCGATACTCCATAGCTCACATTGTTAAGCTGCATATTTATATTGCTGCAGGAGGCAGAAACAGTCCTTACACTTCCCCCTATGATGTCATAGGGCATATCCTCTGTAACATCTATATTCCTCTTTCTGCTTCCGGTATCGGCAGTTATCTCTGCAGTCGCAGTTACCTTTTTGGTGTAGTCAAAATCGGATATTCCCTTACTTGTATCCACGCTGATTATGAGCTGGTTTCCTGAATATGCAGCACTCCTGAAATCGCCTGTACAGTCAACTATGGATGTGACCGGCCCTTTGGCAGTCTTGGTTATGGTGTGGACTGCCCCATCATCCTCCATCTGATAGGGAATATCCAGGGTGTCGGTCTTTGTTACAGTCTTTGGCTGAGAAGAATATGTACCGTCATTAAGGTTAACCTTTACCTCGTTAGAGTATATGGTCGTAGACGTTATCCTGCCGTTATCCACGAAGCTATCAACCACCTGGACATTGGAAAGCCCGGAGGTCGATAAATCGACATAGGTTGATGCCGATGAGCTTGTGGTGCTAAACGGCAGTGTCTTTTCCCTTGTAACCGTATCGGTCCTTGTAACGGCTGAAAGTGAGTCAAAGGGTATGCTGCTTATTATTAGGGCTGTGAAAAGGACTATAGCTATATATCTTCTCATCTGACCTCACACTCTCAAAACTATCTTCTTAAATCTATTCCCAGTAACTGATAGTTGTCTTTATGGGCAATATCCATTCTTTTTTCTTCATCAACGTAAGTAAAAAATATCCTTGACAGCTTAATAGATTTCTGAGGGAATTTATCAACTATGCAAAAGGTTGTATATTTATAAGTATTTTTACCGGTATCGCTGATTAACCAATAGGCTGTACCAACTTCATTTTTGAGTTCTTTTTCTACAAAGTAGTTATCAAACTTATCAATAATCTTTGTATCTTCTTCAGGAAAATAAATCTCAAATCGCTTTCCAGATTCCGAAATGGTATATCCTGATGTATTGGTAGTAACAGCTTCGATAGCCATGATGTTTGAGCCTTTAAGCTTATAATCCGGCGACTCGGTAAAGTACCTTACCTTAGTAGATGCCTCACCCAGCAGTTCCTTGTACTGACCCTTATAACTGCTGTCGTACTTGAACATGGTCACCTTATTAATAGTCACCTGGACATCTAACGGAGTCTGGTCAAAGTAATTCTGGAGCTTCACCATCTTATGCGGCAGCTCTGAAATGCCTACATATTTTACTCCGTCCCGGTAGTCCTCTTTCATCACATCATCAGCCGGTACTGTAAAGGTTTCGAGCTTATCTGCATTTTCCATAAACCTCAGTATGAAGGCGGCCAGCTCTGCCCTTGTAGAGAAGTTACCTATCCTTGCAGTATTATCTTCATAGCCTTTTAATATCCCTGTATTGGTCAGTATGTAGGCTATCCTCTTTACCCTGGGGGCCTGTTCCTGCAAATCGGAATAGATTACCGGCAGGGGTTCTGTATCGCTGTCGGCTATCTTCCTTGTATGCTCTATGGAATTGACAAGCATCTTACAGACCTCATACCTTGAAATCTCTCCCTCTGCCATTCCTCTTGACATGATGTTTGAGTATTCTTTGTCGGTAATGATGCCCTTTTGCCCTGCCATGCTTATATATCTTGCTGCCCAATAGTCTTCAGGTACATCGGAAAATGGAACGTAAAGGCCGGCCAGGGCTTCTTCCTCATAGTCCAGTACCCTTATCAGTGCAGTAATGAATTCTGCCCTGCTCATGTACTTTTGAGGCATGAATGTGCCGTCAGGATAACCCTTAAATATCTTTGTATCCTGTGCTGCCAGCTTGCAGATGGTTTCTTTTGCCCAATGGGTATCTGCTACGTCACTGAATTGGATGCCGCTTATATTCGGATTGGGATTGTACGGTACTCTTGCATAGGCCGCTGCCTGGAGCATTAATGCAATTGCCGGGACCAACATCAATTTCTTTAACATGGTCGTAACCTCCTAAAATCTTCTAACCCTCTTGCTCAGTACTGCAAATACGATATTCCGTACAAGGAATTCTTATTGGTCTGAGATTCCCACGTCGCTCCGCTCCTCGGAATGACATTAGTAGGGTGATACAGCATTGTTTAGAAATATCATACTGGTAGTGAACTCCTACTTAGGATAAACTGCCGTATGCATGGTTGTTTGTTATGCTTTCAACCAGGGTATTAAGCCTGTTTGCCGCGGCCTGAGGGTTATAAGGTACTCTAATAATATCCTTGCATCCGTGATTCCTGCAGGAGTTAATAAATCGGCTGTCTATATATTCGGACATAATAACTGCATTAAGGGTGGACAGTTTTTTGTTTTCAAAGCTGTCCAACATCTGCTCCTTGCCGGATGAACACAGGATAACCATGCCGTATCCGGATGTACAGATATCCTCCGACCATCCGGCCTTGTGCTCAAGAGTAATACCATAGGTATCCAGCGCTTCTTTCAGCTCCTCATGCGGGGCTGTATCCACTATTGCTATTTTCATAGAATTCCCCTCCTACAAAGTATAAGGTAAACCTGTTATATCAAAGACTCCTTGTCCTTTCAGGCTGTTTAGGATTTTTGCATCCTCATGGCCGACTCCGAAAACCACGCTGTCGATCTTTATATTCCTCTGGGTATCACTAAGGGCATTTCCTTCTTCATCAAAAACCCCTAAAATGTTCACGTTTTCCAGAAGCCTGACAGTTCCATAGGCGCTGTCCCTTGAATCAACATTCTCAGGTATATAGGCATCCCTGGAAGAGGCAAGATTCTTAATTACAGAAAGTCTTCCTGTAAAATACAGATTTACCTTATCCCCCGTCTTTATCTGATATGAAACGGCGTTCTCAGGTGCTTTGATTTTCACCGAAACCTTTTCTTGCCCCTTTCCTACTTCAATTATTTTGATTTCATTTCTCAATGCCATTGCTTCTGCTCTGAGTATTTCTCCCCTGTGTATGGGTTCGACCGAATAGTGGTCGTTAATATCTTCAGGCCTTTTTATTACT
>JAWLGL010000033.1:0-14514 GCA_041685035.1 Clostridia bacterium | reverse complement strand
GCGGCGGTAGTCATCGGATAAACCATGCGAAGGCCCTAAAACTTGCTAGTTCCCTCCTTACCGGAAGGGTAGTGCCACTACTATTTCCCCTCCCTTGATGGGAGGGGATTAAGGGGAGGGTGCTAGTATTTCTTTTCCACCCTCTCCCCACCCCTCTCCCATCAAGGGAGAGGGAGCATCTAGTTTATCTTGATTTCGCAGCACTTATGAGCGGTTAATTTGTTTTCCCTACAAGCTACTTCCCTCTTTGATTGCCAGGACGCGCCTTATTCGCTCCTGTGCCTTTCGAAAGCCAGCTCTATCAACCTATCGATGAGTTCGGGATACTTCAGGCCCGACGCTTCCCACATCTTGGGATACATACTTATACTGGTGAAACCCGGTATGGTATTTATCTCATTGATGTAAACCTGACCGGTTACCTTGTGGACAAAGAAATCCGCCCTGCTCATCCCTGAGCAGTTCAAAACCCTGTAAGCTTTTACAGCATACTCCTTAATAAGGTTGGTTGTATGCTCATCAAGCTTTGCAGGAATTATCAGTTCCGAGGTTCCGTCATTGTATTTGGCGTCATAATCATAGAACTCTCTTGAGGGAATGACTTCCCCGGGAACCGAGGCTTCCGGATTATCATTTCCCAGAACAGAACATTCGATTTCCCTTCCCTCAATAAATTCCTCAATAATAATCTTCTTATCATATTTACCAGCGAGTTCAAGAGCCTGAGCAAGCTCATACCTGTCATGAGCCTTGGTAATACCTACCGAAGACCCTGAATTGGACGGCTTGACGAAACAAGGGTATCCGAGGTTCTGCTCGGCTTTCCCAAGAATGTCCTGCATATTTTCCTCGAACTGGCTTTTCCTCACTACCAGGCATCTTGCCTGTGGTATCCCTTCGTGCTCAAATATTATCTTTGCGCTGGCCTTATCCATTCCCAGTGCAGAACCCAGGACTCCAGGCCCTACATATGGCTTGTCAATTACCTCAAAAAGCCCCTGTATACAGCCGTCTTCTCCATAACGTCCGTGCAGTACAGGGAAGACCACATCAGCATCAAGGGCAACCCTTTCAATTACGCCCGGACCCGTTAAAGCCGTATCTTTCTCCCACTCGCCGTTGGCAATGCTTTCGGCCGGGCCGTCAAAAATATTCCATACACCGGCCTTGGTAATACCTACCTGTATTATCTCGTACTTGTCCTTGTTCAGATTATTTATAACCGAAGACGCTGATACCCGGGATACCTCATGTTCGGAAGACTTGCCGCCGAATATAACTGCCACCTTGATTTTCTTACCCACAATAACCGCTCCTCACATAATCAAATACAGTATATATTATTTTCAATTTTACTATTTATGAGTATTTAGTTCAAGTTCGATAAAAGCCTTACAATAAAAAATACCTTGTGTTAAAATAAGAATGATTGTAGAATCATAAAAAAGTATTTTACCTTTTTTGCATATTATATATTTTTATTCTTAGATAAAGGAAGTGTCTTATGGCTAGAAGCAATCTGCGTCTTTACATGATTTGCCCTAGAGAAGGGAGCTGCTTCTTCGATAAGGTTTCCGAGGGAGCAAAAAAAGCCGAAGATGAACTGAAACAGTATGGTGTAAAAATTGAATACCTCCATACAACCCATCATAATATTTCCCGTCAGGCACAGCTGCTGACCCAGGCCATGGAATCGAAGCCCGACGGTATTGCGCTGGTCCCATCCAGTATGACCGAGCTGAACCTTCTTATAGATGAAGCAGTTGACAGCGGCATTCCCGTACTCACGTTCAACAACGATGCTCCCTACAGTAAAAGGTTCTGCTATGTAGGCCCTGATAATTATTCATCGGGCAGGCTGTGCGGAGAGCTCATGGGAAATTTCCTGTCGTCACGCGGCAATGTACTCATATTATCAGGTAATAATGAAGTGTATGGCCTCAAGCAGAGGCTCCTGGGTTTTAGAGACAAACTAAAAATGTCATACCCAGATATAAAGGTACTGGATGTTGTCGATTACGCCAATGATGAAAGCATATGCCATTCATATACAGCCAAGGAACTATCAACCCACAAGGACATAGGCGGTATATTTGCCACCAGTGCCACTGGCAGCATGGCTGTGGGCAGGGTTCTTAAAGATTTCAAACTACCGTCTCCACCCAAGGTGATTGGCTTTGACCCCAACAGGACAATATCCCAGTTCATGCAGGAAGGCTTGATACATGCTCTGATATATCAGGACCCGTTTACTCAGGGGTATCTTGCTATAAAGGTTCTGTTTGACTATGTGTCCAGCGGCATTGTTCCGGAAAACGAAAACCTCTATACTAAAATTGAAATTGTGCTCCGGGAAAATCTTGAGAATTTCATCAGGGACAATTTATAAGTATTTAAAAACCATATTATCCTAACAAATTTTATTTAGCCGGGGAAATAACCCCCGGCTTCTTTACTGATATTAGCTTTCGGTCATGCTTTTCTCTGCCCTCTCAATAGCTTTCTTTACAAGGTTACCGCAGTTCCTTGAACTTACAGAACCCCATCCTTCGGCCTTCACTGTGTCGTAGACTCCAAGTTCTCTTGCAAGCTCTTCCTTGAGCCCTTCAGACATTACTCCACGTCTACCTGCCACAATTACAACCCCCTCTGTAGAGTGTTATAAAAACCAACTCTACATTTTAGTTAAATGCACTGCATTTTATTTTGCCCTTATTTCAAAATTAAATTTTAGAAATCATTTCAATAAAAATTTCTTGACTCACATCGTCAGGACTCCATTCGGAGCATCAATAATCAGAAGAATCCTCTCCTCCTTACCGGTTTCAGCATTTACATATACCAGGAAGTCACGATCATCAACCTTACCTTTGAACTCATGGGTCAGAACCTCAGTCTTCCATTCTGTCGGAATAATTGCGAGGCCTGACGAGTAAACATTCAATCTGGGATTTATAGCCTTCCGCGCCTCTTCCTCTCCAACTTTGGGTTCAGGAATGGTCCTGTCCCTGTGTGAAGTAAAATATGACGAGCTCTCAAAACCAATGACTTCACCATTATCAAGCGCGACCTTCACCTTAATCAGGTCGGGATATATAACCACATTATCCTGCGAATATGCAAAATTGATGGTTGCTGATCCGTCCTCATTTATATAGTAGGTATCGACCATATTATTAAATCCTCTGTCTTCGAGAAACCGCCTGGCAGTGTCCTTTGCCTGATTAATATTGACTGTCTCTGGTCCGGCAGCCCTGTTATTGGTCATCAGCAGTGCATGTCCTCCCTTTTCGGTTATGTTTATTACCGTACTTGTATCCCTTGGAGCACCATTTAGGGTCGCCTGAAAATTATACGTTTTGAAATCTCCATCTGTAGTACCTATTGAATTTATCTCCTGTACTCTATCTGCTCCTATGAATTTAACCGCCAAGTCCCGTGCCCTGTCCTCGCTTATAGTGTCTCCTGTCAGTCCAAGTGGTTTCATATCCTTTAACCCGTCAGAGAATGGTCCGTCATATATCAGGCTTGGATACTCTTTGAATTCCTTTTCCAGATTTTCGAACTGTGTCCTGGTAAAATTGTCCGATGTCTGCTGGAATATAGGCGTTCCCTTCCGGGAAAGTTCACCCCATCTGATTCTGTCATTCCCCAGGTCTGCCTGCAGCCGGAACAGATTTTCCTCCATACGTGTGGCATAGTCATGCAGTCCTTTCATATTATCAAACTGCTCCTGAGTAATGGGCTTGCCGGCAAGATTCTGCCGTACCAGGCTATAGGAAAAATCACTCACCTGTGTAAGAAACTTTGAGGTGTTATCCAGTGCAAGGTGGCTGATTGGAAGCTGGCTTAAATTGGCCTGAGCCAGATTTGCCTGTCTCCACACTTCCGATAGGTTGGTTACTCCAAGTTCAGGGGAGTTCGCTATCATTGCCTTGGACAGCATTACTTCAACATTCTGTACATATCCTACCATTTCATAAAAGGACCTGTTGTATTGATTCTCAGCCTTTTGTCTGAATTCCATCTCCTGTTTATACTGGTAGAGCCCCCATATTGCGACAACCCCGATAATTGCTATGACAATGCTGTACATATGTCTGTCGCTTAACCGTTTCTTAAGATTCAATAGTCTTTCTCTTATTTTCAAGATACCGCCTCCTATTTAGCAAAAATATGCTTGCCTATCCTGGTTGCCTGAGGTCTGCCCCATATCCATTTGCTTGTTGCAGTTTCAGGATTGAAGTAATAGATACATCCTCCTGTGGGGTCCCAACCGTTTAATGCATCACTTGCAGCCTTGTATGCAGTGCTTCCCTCTGAAATGGGTAGGTTAATCTGCCCGTCAGATACTGCTGTAAAGGCACCGGGCTGATATATAACTCCTGCAATGGTGTTGGGAAACTTGGAGTCCTCAACGCGGTTAAGGATAACCGCCCCAACTGCAACCTGCCCTATATACGACTCGCCTCTTGCTTCACCGTTTATCGCCCTGGCCATGAGCTGGGCACCCCCTCTACTTTCTGTATTGTCTTGTGCATATACCCTTTTGAATGCAGTAAGTATATTGTTTTCTGAAAAAGCCGGAGAAATGTTCCGGTCTTTATCGGCTGGTTGTCTTAAAGATATATGATAAATACAAATGCATGTTGAAATTGCAATTATTATGGCAGATGCAAATGCGTATTTCTTCAAATTAGCGCCTCCTTTCTGCTGCTTCTTACTGCATATTTTTTGTTACAAAACAGTAAACTATTCAACTTAACCAGAGTTTTATTCTTTTCTTCCTGTTTGATTATTGGTTTTGACAAAAAAAGAACCCCTAAGTAGAATTCTTTTGGGGTTCATTTGCTTTATGAGGTTCATTTCAGATATCCATATTAGTTTTTATACTGATAGAATACATCAATTTCTTATCTAACTAATTCACATTAATTATACTGGATTTTTACATCCCTTACATTTATCTTCCAGCCAATTTCCTTGGTGCTTACTTTATTTACCCCCGACTTGTTTGCTGTTACGGCAGCCACATTATTAAGCTTGTTCATAGTAATGCTGGTTATTCCGCCTTCTTTGTCAATCTTATATTCAAAGTACACTTCTATCTTACCTTGAGGAGGTGAAGTCAATACAACCTTCATCCTGTTGGCATCTGGATAGGTTACCGTGTATCTGCTGCTCTGGATATCTGTCGTGGTTCCATCAGCATTTACCTGTCTGATGGATACTATCTTTTTATCGATAACTTTTACCTGACTGTTGTTGTCGGAATCCAGGTTAAGGTCTATAGTGTAGCGTCCGTAGCTAATATTCAGGAAATCATCAATAGTCAGTTTGGCTGTTACTTTGCTTCCCGGTGAGTACCAGTTGTTCTGTTCGATGAACTCTTCACTTTCCTCAGATGTCATCCCGTCCGATTCAATTTTCTCCAGTACCCATTTGTTCCAGCCTGTTACCATATCGGTAAATTCCTCTACTTCTATATCGAGGAATGTGACATTGGTTTGCACCCAGCTTGATTGCGCCCCGGACGCATCCTGTGCCTTACACCTGAAGCCATAGCTTCCACCATCCCCAGAGGGCAGGGTGAACTTGTAAGTAACATTTGTATTGCTCTTAACCTCGGACGTCCAACCTATATCTAACCAAGTGGTGTCGCTAGGCTTTTTATACTGCCAGAAGATTTTCACCTTTTGGCTGTCAGGGTCAACAGCTTTGGCGGTAAGGTTCACAGTTTTGCTGGAGACATATGATGCTGACAAGGGTACGACCGGTGTATTAGGTTTCCTATTCAGCACAGTAGTATTTACGGTGTTAGACCATGAAGAAACTGCTCCTAGTTCATCCTGCGACCTGCATCTAAAGTACAGTGTTTCTCCTGGAGAAGGCATCGGGACTATAGAAGTTTTTAGGACAGCCGTAGCACCACTGCTGACCAAAGGCGTAGAACCTATATTCTTCCATGCGCCGCTCGCTGTAGAATTAACTGCATACTGCCAGTTTAACTTAACCTTCTGTCCATCTGAATCTGTTGCTTTTCCTGTAAGAGTTATCTGGGCATTGTTATAAGCCGTTGGAGGCACAGCAATACTCTGAGGTTTACTGGGATTACGGTTTGACACAGTTTTTGTAACAGCACTTGACCAGGCTGAAGCTCCCCCGCTGGAATCAACAGCCCTGCTCTGGAATGACAGGGTATCCCCAGCTTTCAAGCTGATTTTAGGAGTCCATCTAAGGGTTGTGGAGGAACCGCTACTGCCATAACTGCTTGTGCCGATGGTCGAATACGAGCCGCTGTTTAGTTTATATCTCCAGTCAAACCTTACACTATCACCGTCGGCGTCTGTCGCACTTGCAGTCAGGTCAATATAAGTAGTGTTAGTATATATGTTGGGAATTGATAATATCGAAGGCTTACTGGGTGAAGAATTTATCAAAGAAATATCTCTGAGCCAGTAGTCGCTGCTGCTTTTTCTTTGAGCAGTAAGTTTGACTGTATAACTGCCCTTTGATGTAACAGTCCCTTCAGCAATATATATATACCCGCCTAATGATGAAAAACTCCCCCAGCTAATATTTCCTGTTCCTCTGTATTTGGACACCGAGAAATCTGAAACATAGTTGTCAAACACACCATTGGTGCACCTTCTTTGGAACTTTGTAGCAACTATATATACTTTGTCTCCTTTTTTGTAGTTTCCTGAAGGCCAGTCTATTGTTCCCTCACGGATGTACCAGCCTGCATAGGCAATGTTAACTGTAAGCAATGATGCCATGAAGACTAAAAGCATGCCAAGGATGCTCCATCGCCAGTGCTTATACTGTCTCGTCGCCTTATCTTTCCTCATAACCTTCCCTCCATAAAACACTTATATACCTTCTATTTTATTTTCTTTGGTTACTCACTCCTTCTTGTGAAAGTATTCCATGTAAGCTTCGCTACATCTCCTCTTGATGCTTTAGCAGAAGGATTATCAAGTGCTATTTCGACAGTTATACCCACCTCTTCCGCTTTATCCAGATAGTTTTGCGGCCAGGTTCCCTCACCTTCGACCTCTTCTGTATATCCCAGTGCTCTGACCAGTATGGTAACGGCTTCTGCATAAGTTACATTGTTTGTCGGCTTGAAGGTTCCATCAGGGTAGCCTTTAATAAGCTGGTTTTCTGCTGCAACATTTATGTAGCCTGATGCCCAGTGGCTGTCCTTGACATCGCCGAATCCGGTTGCTCCTTTTGCTTCTTCAACCTCTGGCCCTTTATCCAGCAGTAAGCATACCATCTTGGAAAACTCTGCTCTGGTAATGTCCCTTTCAGGTCTGAATGTTCCGTCTTCATAACCGTTTACAATTCCTAAGTCTATAAGCCTTCCCACTGCATACTCATAAGTCGTTCCCGAAACATCAGAAGGCACTGATGTAGCTGGCATAAGGGCAGTACCTTTTACGTTGAGCACGCTGGAATCCAGAATTTCATCCTGATGCTTTATTGCCGCTTCAATCCTTAAATCCGGAATTTCTTTGTCAAAGGTTGTGTCAATTGTAACAACCGTTCCCTCAGAGTCCAGTCTGACTGTCTGTGAATCTTCCTCAAGCAGTTCTCCGGACTCACTATCATAAACTTTAGTCTCAACCATCGAGTTCTCTAACTCTGTACCGTCTGCAGGCCCGATAACTTCTACATGGGTCCGCACTGCTGAATCGGCCTCACCAACTGATACATCTATGTTCAGTATCTTTGCGCTTACACCCTCCACAACATATCGGAATTCGTGGACTCCGGAAACAGGGTTGTCCTCTTCATCCACCATTACCACAGCTGCAAGGTAGGACTCCGGCTCATTCTGTCCCGGAAGGCTGATGCTAACTTTTTTTGTCTCACCAGGTTGAAAATTTTCGGCTGTACCGGAAACCATATCTACTGGCTGGGCCCTAAAGTGATAATCCCTGGCGTACACTGTAATCCTCGGATATGCCTTAATTGCCTGTGATGTTGAATTTGTAAGTAATATGTATCCCTCAGGTGATTCACCAGGCATGTAATTCTCGCCACCAAGGGCATATCCCTCCTGCCCGTCTTTAATGATTTTTACGTCGTTCACCCTGGAAGAGAGCCAGTAATTTGAGCCTTCTATCCTGCCTATCTGTTCCATGTGTATTCCTGCTACCAATCCTGTACGGGTCAGTATTTTCACTATCATATGGTAGGTATTGTCGCTTATGTTGGAGTACAATGGATGTGTGAAATTGATAGTCTTTGATTCATTTGGGTACAACTCAAGCGGGTCAGTAACAATCTTACTGACCAGGCCCCAGTCTTGAAACTCTTCCCCTGCATAAACTTCAGTTACATAAACCAAATCGCCTGCAAAGGAGCTGGCTGAATTCTCAATTTCAAAAGTCCCTTCTATCCCTGATGAATCCACTTTATTGAAGTCCAGTTTGGTTATGGAAACAGCAGGCATCGAGCTTTCTTCTTCATCCTGCGCAGCTGCCGGCCATCCTGCCAGCGATAATGCAAGAACCATAATAATTGCTAAAGACAAGTATTTTCGGGTTCTTTCAGTTTTTTTTCTCGTTTTCATTTTGTTCCTCCTTTGGATTTTTAAATACCAAGCAGAACACCGTTGTATTTTGATGCTGCAGGTAATTACGGACTGGGCTGATAAAGTAAGATAAAGCCCATAAGAAAGACCCTGCAGAATTTCTTATGGGCAACGTTACTTAGGACAATGAGTAATTTTCATATGGTCTTTGTACTAAACTAAATATAAGGTAATATTTTCAAAGTCCTGCTTATATTTACATTATACAACTTTTTCCCATATATTTCAATGTTTTTTCGTATGCTCGTGTTTTTCTTGCTATCTTCCCCCAAACGCCCAAATCAGCAGTAAATTATTTGAATAAAAGGCTTTCGCAATTATTGATGAGTTTATTGCAGTGAAAATACCCTGCATCTCCGGAGTAGCGGCAAAAAGCGTGAGTATTGCAAATCCTATGTAAATCATTATAATTCCCTGCAGCAACCCGAAGGCCAGCCCTCCTGCCCGGTTCACCTGGTTGAACAGCGGGAGCCGGGCTATTCCCTCCATTATACTTCTTACAAATATCAGCGCAAAGCTTACCATCGCAAATATAATAACTATGCTGATTATATTAACTGCAAACGTCGAAAGGCTTCCACTAAGACTTTCAGCAATATTCCCGGCAACCTGGCTTGCCTGTGCTGAGAGATTTTCTACCACAAATGCTTCAACCGGCTGCGGCAGATTCCAGGAACCTATCAGGCTGCCGGCAGCCTCGCTTCCCAGCCCCTGTTCAAGCTGGGCTGGGCTGGTCGCAGCTGAAATATTTTTCGAAATTACATCCTTGATTGCCTCATCCAAATGAAAGACCGATACCAGAACATTCGATACATACGGATAAAACTTTAGGGCTGCAAAGGCCGCGACAAAGAAAGACGCTACTTTAAAAACAGAGTAAACAAACCCCCGGGCATATCCTATAAACGAATACCCGATAATAATCCCTATTACCACATAGTCCATCCAATTCATAATTATTCCTCCGTCCTTTCTTCCCCATCGCAGTACATATCGGTAATATGTTTCTTAATACATATAGCATTATTAATCTGGTCAGAATATATTGACTATATCTGCCCCATCCATATAGGTAACAACCGCATAATTATCATTATCAAACAGCATAACATCTTTTACATCCTTCTTAGGACTGAACTGGCTGATTTTTTCTCCCACTTTGTTTATAAATATTACCTTGTCTCCGACATTTACAGCAGCAATATCTTTTCCTGCATCAACCGTCAGAACCCTTTCTCCGGTTTCATAAGTCCCGAAGAGTTTTCCGTTTTTGTTCATGATATCAATTCCATACTCTGGGTTCAAAAAAACCGATGCCTTGCGCACCTTAATTATGAGTTTCCCCTCTCCCAACACAAGATGGGTAACCTTTTCCCCGCCAAAGTCAGCAGCAATTGCTTTGTTGCCGTTCTTGTCAATATTTACTATTCTCTTGTCATAACCCACTATGAGGTTCCCTTCCATAAAGGCCATGCTCTGCAGTATCGAATCATCTTCAAACACCCAGGATTCATCCTTGCCATCCAGGGGTACAAGCGTTATCCCTGCAGAAGTTCTCAGCCCTGAGATACTGAGTTCTCCAATGGCTACAAGCTTTCCATCAGGGCCAACCCTTACGTCCAGCGCATAGTTGTTGAAACAGTATTTCTCAAGAATCTCACGTCCTTCTCTACTAAAAACCTTGACTACATTTTTATATTCTTTCTCTTTATAAATAACCCCTACATATCCTCTATCGTTAACCGAAACTGTAAGAATTTCTCCGCTAACGGTCTGGTTCCATACTTCCCTCTTGTTGTGATAAAAGTAAATATTCCTCCCCATAAGGTCGGCCACAACCATGTACCTGCCTTCCGCCTTGACCAGCGGTTTGGATACAGGCTTTTTATCACTCCATACCTCCTGCCCCTGCATATTATATATCTTCACACCATTATCCCCGGCGCACACAAGCTCTCTTCCTAACGGAACCACGTTTGTCTGGACGCCTGGCCCAAACTTTATAAAACTTACACTTGTTGAGGAGGGATTAAGTAATCTGTATTTAGCCGAATTTATGAGGTTTGAGAGAGGGAATTCTCCCGACTTATACATGACAAGCAGGCCCATACTTCCGCATAATATAACTGCCAATAGAATCAGCTTAAGCAGACCGCGAGAATAATTCTTTGGGTTGGATACGGGATTGGCCTCTTGTATCTCTTTCAAGGATATTCCTCCTAAGTTTACAGACTGAACAGAATTCGACAAACCATATAGACTGCTCCCTATCGGTAGATATATTTTACCACAGGTCCTTAAAATCTCCAAGAGGTACGTTTTCAGCGAAATCTAAGGCCTCACCCCTTTTCCCTCACCCATTGGCTTGAATCTGAATAGATATGCCAGAATAATCATAAGCACCTGGAATAAACCTATATATCCGAAAAGCGGATACATAGCCTTTACCAGATTTGAAAAACCGACAAGCGACAGAGGTACCGCCGCTATGCACATGACTCCTGCACATAAGTTGAACCTGAAGATTGACCCTTCCGAAACCTTGTTGAGAAAACAGAACCCTGCAGATACCGCCGATGTAAACATGGCAAAGAACAGGATAAAAGTATAGAAGTCCCTTATTGAGATATTGAACCTCTCTATAACCTGAAGCAGAGGTATTTCAAAATCAAGGACCGCTGGATAAAAAAGATTGGTCAGGGAATACACAACCAGTCCGGTTACGCACAGTAAACCACTGCCTACAACAGCACTTCCGATAGCTACCCGCCTTGTATTGATATAGGGAAGAAGTGTTGCCAGTATGGTGACCAGTATTATACTGTTATAGCTGACATAAACAATTGATGACGATACCCAATTTCCCAGATACCTCATACTCTCGTGGTCATTATATACAGGTACGTTCAGCGACAGACAGATATATACCCCAAGCAAACCTATCCCAAGTACCAGAATAGGGGCAATGGCAGTGTTTATTGCTACTATACCTTTAAAATTAAACAGAAAAACTATGCAGCAGGCAGCCGACATAATGGCTGCGCCATAAACGGACTTCAGCCCTATATATTCCTGAAACAGGGCTCCTGAACCTGTAGTCATAACGAAGAAGCTTATTAGTAGAAACAGCATCACGGTTACTTCAACTATGGTGCCTGCATACCTGCCCATAAGTGATGTGATAAAATCGGTATAGTTCTGGTACCTGTACCTGTAGACGTAGTCCAGAACCGAAACAGAAATCAGGCAGAAGAACAGGCCAGCCAGCAATAAGCCTGCCGCTCCTTTCTCACCGTAAACGGTAAAAAACTGAAGGATTTCCTGTCCTGAAGCGAACCCTGCCCCCACCACCGCACCTATGAATATGCTGGCCACCTTGATAATGTTCTTAATTTCAAGAAGCATAAACGCCCTGCCATTGATATTTTTATATATCTCTATGACAGGGCAGTTTTATATATGAAGATAATATTTAAAATCCGGTTCTGTGTTATTCCCCTGTGGATTTATCCGAATCCTTATCAGTGCTGCCCCTTTCTTTAAATTCATCCGGGGACTTGAGAAACTCACCTGCTGAACTGCTTCCAATCTTATACACCGTGTTACTGTCTGAAGTTTTGAGGTAGTACCCCCCATCTATAGGCGTTTCATTCCCCAGCATAAACTCTGTAGATATACCATCCAAAGTCTTTACAGCAATTTGAGATTCTGGGTCTTTCAGCCCGTACTTTTCGAGGTCTGTAGCATTGTCTTCGACTATACCTTCAGCCTCAATCCCGCTGAGCTGGTCAATAAAGCTTTCGATAGAAAGCCTGTCGAGTTTATGGTTTTCAGGCTCGCTCATCCTCCACTGGCCATCGTCCTTTACCAGCACAATCCGGCCATGTTGGTTTTTGAGCTCAACCTCCATCATACCGTCCTTATCTATGCTCTTTACCACCTTGGTATTGCCAGACGCATTTTCATCATCCTGTTTTGGAATATATATATAAGTTGCTATCAATGCTGCAAGAAGCGCCGCAAGTATGAAAAGATTCCTGTAAAACCTCATAGGCGTCTCCTCCTTGACCATATCACCAACCCTGAGCCCAGTACAGCACCAGGTATTACCAGCAATACTAACCCGGAATATGTCAGCATCTGATTTCTGCTTATTGTCAGCGGAGCATTTAAAATTTGCTTAGGTCTTATTGTTATTTCCTCAGGCGTACCCATGAGCCACCCTGCCGCATTAAGAAGCAGGTCCTTGTTACCCCTGCCCAGTTGAAGAATCTGGTCACTTGCCAGACTGCTGGCTCCAAATACAACTGCCTTCATTTCTTCACCGTCTTCTCCTTCAATCTTCTTTGCTGCTGCAGCCAGGGTAAGAGGTCCCTCCAGGTCCCCCTCTTCCTTATTCAGTGTTTCTTCAATGTTAATTTTTCCCCAGGAGTTTGGTGAGGATTTGAGAAGAGGCTGCACATCATACCCGTCCTGTCCGCCTAGTCTGAGACTCCTTGTATAACCCATGAGTGCTCCAAGATTATTCTCTTTCAGTTGGTTCATCACTTCATGTCCCTGCATCTCAGGAATCAGCAGTGTGGGGTTCTGGTAATAGAAACTCTCATCTCCTTCAACCACCACATCATCATTTATTCCAATTCCCCATTTTCCCAGTATGGTTTTAATACCCGAAATATCCTGTCTTTCATCTCCGGGCGGGTCTATAAAGAACATACCCTTTCCACCCTCTGCAAAAAACCTCTCAAGTTCACGGGTTTCTTCAGGCAGGAAGGGGCTCTGCGGTGATATAACCATTATTATGTCTGCATCTTCGGGAATGGTTTTTTGGGTAAGCAAATCCAGGGTATTCACCTTGTAGTTTTCCATCTTGAGTATTTCATTAAGAACCCCAAGAGATTCGGTTCCGGGTTCCCTGTGTCCCTGAAGGAAATATACCGTAGGAACCTTTTCGGAAGTTACATATTTAATAGCATTTGTATATTTCTGTTCTCCGATAAACTCCGGCTCTCCTCCCATACCATATGAATACAATTCATAGGAGTCTATAATCTTTTCCCTCTTTTCAGACTTTATAACTACGGCATTATAGCTCTTTACACCAAACTGCCTGACCTTTTGAGGGTTAATATCTGCATCCAGATATTGTATGCTAATGCGCGGGTTTTCCCTCTTGTAGTTTTCCAGAAGTTGGTTAACCTTGGGGTCCTCTTCCCCCTTCTTGTAGAAAACATATACCTCTACATCCTGTTCAAGCCTCGACAATACTTCCTTGGTATAGTCGGACAAAGAATATATTTTGTTGGTGGTTAAATCTATTTTCCAGTTCTGACTGCCTGCAATCAGGTTGACGACTACGAAAATTGCAAACACAACCAGTGTAGTAATTACAGCATATGAACCATATTTTAATCTTTTTTTCCAATCCATAACCTCACCCCCTGCTCCAGCGTCGTTTTTCCATACTCCTGTAGGTTAAAAACAGGAATACTACTACTGCACTTACAAAGAATACTACCGAACCAATGTTAAGCAGTCCTGCCTCGAAGTCTTCATATCTTCTTAACACCAGAAACCAGTCAAAAATCTGCTGCCCTTTCTCCGACAGCGGCAGTATGAGTTTGACAACCTCAAAAACCCAGAGAAGCAAAAGGAAGCAAAAGCTTACAACAGCTGCAACGGTCTGATTCTCAGTTATTGATGACACGAACAACCCTACTGCTATAAATGTGGCTCCTATCAGGAAGAAGCCCAGATAGCCCAGGGCAACTACATATATGTCAATGGCTGCTACCCTGTATAGTATGAGGGGATATATGAATGTAACAACCAAAGTGCAGGCGAATACGAAAAGGGCTGCCAGGTACTTGCCAATTATTATCCCGCTCAAGCTCACCGGTGAAGTCAGG
>JAWLGL010000254.1:0-2657 GCA_041685035.1 Clostridia bacterium | reverse complement strand
CGTATCTAAACTATCTAAGTAGAAGTTCATTACCAGAATGATATTTCTAAACAATGCTGTATCACCCTACTAATGTCATTCCGATAGAATCTTCACGCAGATAAAAATTCCAAAAGGAAGTGCTCTATTATGAAAGAAATGTTTAAAGAAAAAAAAGTACTGGTAATTGGAGGGACAGGTACAATAGGTGTTAGTCTAGTTAGAGAGATACTTAAATATTCGCCGGAGGTAGTGAGGGTACTATCAAGGGATGAATATAATCAGTTTGTGGTATCCCAAATGTTTAATAAGACTGATAATCTCCGATTTCTTATAGGTGATGTAAGGGACAAGGAAAGAATACGAAAAGCCATGGAGGATATTGACATAGTATTCAACCTTGCCGCAATGAAGCATGTGCCAGCGTGTGAATACAATCCCTTTGAAGCTGTGAAGACAAATATAATGGGTGTCCAGAATATTATTGAAGCAGCAATTGAAACAGGTGTTTCCAGAGTGGTCTATACAAGCAGTGATAAGGCTATAAGTCCTACTAATACTATGGGGGCTACCAAGCTGGTTGCTGAAAGATTGATGATTGCCGCCAATTATTATAAAGGTAATAGGAATGTGGCTTTTGCATCTGTAAGATTCGGGAATGTTATGGGCTCGCGGGGGTCGGTAATACCATTGATAAAACGGCAAATCCGGGAAGGAAAGGATGTAACCATAACTGACAGGAATATGACCAGGTTCATGATGTCCATTGAAAGTGCTGTCAATCTTACGCTTGATGCTGCAAAAATGGCGGTGGGAGGAGAAATCTTTGTACTGAAGATGCCGGTTGTGAAAATTGGAGACTTTATTGAGGTCTTTGTTGAAGAATACTGCAAGGCTAATAATCTGCAATTTGATGACTCCAGAATAAAGATTATTGGTCTCAGACCCGGGGAAAAAAGATATGAAGAGCTTATGACGTATGAAGAATCGAAGAATGCTTATGAGCTTGAAAATATGTATGTAGTCTTGCCGGAGTATGGGGAAGGCGTTTGCCAGCAATATGATAACAGAACCATGCAGAGGAGTTACAATTCTGCATTTGAATCTGTGATGTCCAGAGATGAAATTAGGCAGATGATAACTGCTGAGAGTCTTGTAAAGGATGAGTAGAAGATAATTCATTCAAGCTTCACTATTTTGGAGGGCTTCATGAAGAGAATTAAAGAGATTGTTTCATCAGGTCAAATAAAAAGTACTGTCGATTATCTCAGTTTATACAAAAAAATAAGAGACGAAGTAAGCAGTAACCCGCCTCAAGACTGCAAAGCAATAAAGATATCCATTTTATCAAGCTTTACTATAAAAGGCATAAGAGAAATATTGTATGTAAAGTGCTGTGAGCATGGAATTCTGCCAGACTTCTATATTAGTGATTACAATCAGTATGTTAACGATATTCTGAATCCAGACAGCGGATTATATAAGTTTGCGCCTGACCTGACAATTATATTTCTAGACACCAGAACAATTTTAGGCCAACAATACTTTCTACCTTATCGGATTTCAGAAAAGGGAAGAAGAGATTGGGTGAATAATAAACTTGAGGAATATAAAGCACTAATAAATAAGGTTAAAGCAAATTCTTCCTCAAAGATATTGTTTCACAATTTTGAAGTTCCTATATATTCTCCATTAGGGATACTTGAAAACAAGCAGGATTATGGATTTATAGAAGCTGTAGAGGAACTTAATGCCAGCCTTAGAAATGAGTTTAAATCTGACAGTCATGTTTATATATTTAATTTTAACTCATTCTGTTCGAAATTAGGAAAGCAAAACATAATGGATTATAAGATGTATTACTTGGGGGATATAAAACTTGATTTCAAATGTATGCCGGAATTGTGCGACGAGTATATGGCCTATATCAAACCTTTGACATCTTGTATTAGAAAATGTATAGTTCTGGACCTTGACAACACTTTATGGGGTGGAATTATTGGAGAAGACGGAATGGAGGGGATAAAGCTGGGGCCGACCCCCGAAGGAAGGCCGTTCTGGGAGTTTCAGAAATATCTTCTTTCACTTTTTGACAGAGGAATTATACTTGCAATCAATAGCAAGAATAACCTTGACGATGCGTTGAAGGTTATCCATGAACATCCCTATACGGTTTTAAAGGAAGAGCATTTTGCATCCATGCAAATTAATTGGGATGATAAGGTGTCAAACATGATGGCAATTGCCGAGGAGATAAATATAGGTTTGGATAGTATGGTATTCATGGATGACGATAGGTTAAACAGGGAGATGATAAGAGATTCTCTGCCTGAGGTTCTTGTTGTTGAGTTGCCGGAAAGCCCATCTCTTTATCTAAAAACAGTTATGGAAATGAATGACTTCAATATACTCCAGATTACCGAAGAAGATAAGCAGAAAGGAAAGATGTATGCAGACCAAAGGAACAGGCAGGAATTCCAGAGAGAAGCGGCCGATATAACTGAATACCTTAAAGGACTAGATATGGTTGTGACAATAGAGAAAGCCAGTAGCTTCAATATCCCCAGGATATCACAACTTACACAAAAGACCAATCAGTTTAATTTTACTACCAGAAGGTATACGGAAGAGGACATCAAGCGGTTTGCAAACAGTGACAGGTCTCTGGTTTTTGCTGT
>JAWLGL010000032.1:0-14575 GCA_041685035.1 Clostridia bacterium | reverse complement strand
CATAATATGTGCCATTACCCAAATCTACTGCATTTTCACCTTGCCATTCAGGAGTCAGAGGATTTACGTCAGGATTCTTAAAATATCTGCAGTCTCCCGGAAAATAATCAGGCACATCCCTGTATAAATTAACCCCAAGGTCACTGTCCAGGTGCATCCAATCCATTAAGTAGATATCTGAAAACAGATTATTAAAAAGTCCCTCTGAATATTTATCTACCAATGCACCATAATATACAATAACTATTGCAGTTGCACATTCAGTACCATACTGTGAACTGTTAATAAAAATATCTCTGACGGCTGCTGAAGGCCTGACACCTCTTCTCAGCAAAAACCCGCCTTCATCGGTACGTATCCAATAATTTTGGTTGCATATTGATTCACGAAAAGTCCGGAATTGTAAACCGCTTCTATGAAGTCGGTAAGAAGTATCAATAATTTTTTTCCGTAAATCCAGTTCAAATTCCAGCTGTTTATGAGAGTCATAATGATACTCTGTCGTGCTGGAAGATAGAATCTCCAGAATTTTTCTTTCAACTCCAGTTTGCGGAAATTGCCCGATAATACTATTAATGTCAATTTGACTGCCTGCAATTACTATCATGATAAACCTCCAATCACTGCCTTTGCAATCTCTAATTGTTTCTCAACAGGATAGTGAAGCCATGTATTCCAGCTGTCGGCATTCTGGCGGTACAACAAAAATGAATAGTCTGCAAGCAGTACTCTGGTTTGATTATCTAATTTCCTGAACCTTTCCAGGAGCTTGATTTCATTCTCAGACAATGACCTGAAGGTCTTCGTATCATCTTCTGATACAGCTTTACACAAGTACTTCGCCTCTAAGAATACTGCATAGGGCATGGGTCTGCTGAACTGCTGGAAGCTCTCACCCGTACGGTATAAGAATAGATGGTTCTCTTCAATCCAGGTTAGGAAGGTTAAATATGCCTTTACGCTGCTTTCTTTACGGGAAGTTTTAATACCAGGCACAAAGCTTAATAACTCACATGCAAGCTCGACATCCTTCCTGTGAGCTGAAATCAGGCCATTGGCTATAAGCACTAAACTGCCTGGGTCACAGCTCTCAAAGAATGCCCAAAGTAAATCATAGGTATACAGACCTTTTCTGTGTCTCATGAAAAGCATATGTGCAATAATGTGTAAAACTGACTTATCGTTATAGAGCCTGGTTAACAGCAGTGCCGTCATATCAAGAATTTTATCATAATAGTTGTTTAGTCCGTCGTCCATACTTCCTGTTTCGAGAATCCATTTTAAAACAGGATAAACTTTCTCTCTGTTCTCCTCAGCAAATGAATACAGTCCGGAAGTATCTCTAGCCATTATTTTGTCTACAATGTTCAGAGTAGTCTGATTTCTCCAGTTTAACCTGCCTGATAGTTTTAATCTCTCTATATCAGGCTGAAGAACAAATACTGAGCAGAATCTTAGGTTTCTGCAGTTAATAAGATTAACAGCCTTTTCAGGATTTGTTTCTATCATCCTCTGAAAAAGGTTTTTAAGCTTATCAACTCCCTTATAGAGTCTGACTCTATCCAGAATATTTATTGTTTCATAAGCAGTGCTGTTCATTGATTCCCCATACCTTATTCAACCTTCTTATTATGATATGCGGGAGCTTAAAGAAGTGCTTCACAAATAAAAAAAGGGTATAAAACCCAATAGTTATTTCTATATATCACCATGAGATGTTAATTAATAAAGCACTAAGGCTGGTCTACCTACTAATCTCTCTTAAGCTCAAAGCTTCCCATACCCATATGCAAGTCTATATTAATCTTGTTCTGCGCTTCATCATAATTCCCGGAAGTATACCTTCTGCCTTCCCTAATCAAACCCAACTCATCGATATTAGTGCTTGAAAGTGCACTCTCCGCAGTTATTGCCACCCCTGAAGTCTTCGGTACATACAGTTCTATTGACGAGGCTCCTGCATCCAGCTTTATATCTGTCTGAGCATTATTACTGCCCACATACATGCTTAAGCTCCCTGCGCCGATATCCAAATCAGCCTTTCCAAGCTTTACATCAGAGAAGTCCAATCTGCTTGTGCCTGCTCCAAAGTCAACATCAACATCCCAAGCCACATCCTGGTTTAAACTCAATTCCATCCTTCTTCCTCTAATATCCCCAAAGTTCCACAACCCGCTTGGCTCTCTTGAGCCAACACTGATTCTTGCGTCTTTATTTCCATTATTATAATCTGTTGAATAATTCATATTAGGTATATTGGACCATATTTCTGCAAGGTTTGCCGTACCTGATTTCAGGTTCATCTCAGCTGCTCCCGCATTTATTTTCAGAACCCCTGAGTCTGTTGCTTCAAGCTTCTCTATTACATGAGTTTTTCCGTTTATTAAAGCCTTATGGTTATTGACAGCGGGGTTATAGTATCCATATATGAATACTGCAGCAAAAAAGGCCATCCATGTTACCAACCTTACAGTGCCATTACCTCTGAAGATAATGTTTATACCAACAACAACCAGTATTAGAGGCCAGAGCTGTGTTATTGAAGTGAAGACATTAAAGGTGATCAGACCCATGGTCTGTAAAAGCCAGACAGCTCCAACAGCAATCAATCCAATTCCCAGCCCAATATTCCTGTTTCTCAAATCCGTCTCCTCCTTTCCTTTGAAATCAGTATTATACCAAGCAGAATAAGAAGACTAGGCCATACGAATCTTGTATCCAACCAATAAAAGAACTGCTTCAAGAGTAAGACTATTCCCAGCAGTGTAATTCCAACCCCCAGCCAGATTCTCCTGTCAGAACCCCTTTTTTCCGGCGAAATATTCACTGAGGAACTCTCATTTTCTTTATCATCTTCTTTTACTTCGACTGCTTTTACTTCCTTTTCACTCTTTTTAGGAATAATTATTATCGCAAGCAAATACAGTATTACTCCTACTCCCCCTGATAAAGCCAGTGCCACTGCCACCAATCTCACAATAACTGAATCAATGTTAAAGTATTCGGCAATACCTCCGCATACACCTGCAATAACACTATCCTTCTCTGACCTGTATAGTTTCTCAGGCATATATGCCATCCTCCTTTACCTTTTCTCTTTTAATCCCTTACCTATTACTAATAAACCTATGAGTATCAGTATCCCGGGTAATACAAATCCAAAATCAATCCATTGAAACAAGTTTCCGAAAATTAAAAATGAGAATGAAATCATTGAAAAACCACCGATAATGCCTACCGGAATCAGCAAAGCTTTTTGTCTCCCGGCAGCCAGGTACAGCTGAAACAAACCTATTGCAACAGCCAAAGGGTACACTGGCCATGTATACTCGGCAAACCTCCAATCTGTAAAGGTTTCAAAAAGGAATAGCAGCCCTATTGTAGTTAAAATACCACCTGGAACAAGAAGTCCGGCTGCTTGCCGGTTCATGAAATAGCTGAATTCAAAGATAAGTCCCAGCCCCAGAATAAATACCGGCCACATATTGACTAACGAGAAAATTTCCTCACCTAACAAATTGTTCGCAAGAAAAACTCCGCCTAGAAATATAAGTAACATTCCAACTATATAATTACTCTTCATTGTTTACTCTCCTTCCATATGTATATTATTATTATACAACTGAGGATAAATAATGCAAAACTAAGGGTGGACTACGCACTGTTATCTTTTCATTCCGGCTTTTTGTACAACTTCAAGCAAACATGTATTCACAAATATTCTCTCCTTGCCCATTTTTTGCGAGACTAAAAAACCAGCTTCTTCTAATGACGATAAATACCTTGAAGCAGTCTTTCTTGAAACACTAAGTCCTTCTTCGATGTATGCAATTTTGGTATAAAACTCATAAAACAACAAGTCTACTAATTCTCTTGAATAAATTTTGGGCAATATATTTCTGACATCTTCAACTGTCTTTTCCATAACATCATTTATCTTCTTTACAAGAAGTAATGTTTCCTCAGCAGTTTGCTCTACACCCTCCAGCATAAATAGTATCCATTCTTCCCAGTTTCCGTCTGCCCTGACTTCCTGCAGCAGCCTGTAATATGCGGTTTTATTCCGAATAATATATTTACTAAGATAAAGAATGGGGCTATCCAGTAATTCTTTTAGTATAAGATACAATACATTTATTATCCTTCCTGTCCTTCCATTGCCATCATAAAACGGATGTATGGTCTCAAATTGGTAATGAATAACCGCTAATTTAATGAGAGGGTCAACATTATCATAATCTTCGTTTATGTACTCTTCAAGATTATCCATAAGGGATAATATTTCCCTTTCTCCGCTTGGAGGAGTATATACCACTTCCCCGGTAGCTTCATTCTTCAGTACAGTACCTGGAAGTTTTCTTATCCCCGCACGATTTGTCTCAATTAATTGCTGGATTTCTATAATCATATTGGTTGTAAGAATCTGTTTCTTCTTTACCAATTCATAACCATGCCAAAGCGCCGCTCTGTAGTTTACCACTTCTTTGGCTGCCGGATTATTATAATTCTCTTGAGACATCGCTCTAAACAGTTCATCATGTGTTGTAATAATATTCTCAATTTCGGAGCTGTCTTTTGCTTCATTAATAGTTACAGCATTTATAAGAATATTCTTATTTGGTATCATATCTGCAAAACCTTTTAGTTCTGCTAATGCTTTATGTGACCTTGCAAGTTGTTTTAATACTCTTTTAGTCTCAAGTTCTGCCTCTGGCGGCAAAAGCTTTACATCAGCCATACAAATCCCTCCTTATGTTTATATTATATGAGTAATCTTTTCCTAATTCAATAGAACGTGGGTAAATATTAATAAAATTTACCCGCGTTCTTAAGACATGAGTAATTACTTCCCATAAATATCTTCCTATTTCTGTCAAAGAAAATAACTCCCTGACTCTCTCTATATATAACTATAAGAGGGTAAATAATGCAACGCTAAAGGTGGGCTGCGTACTATTTTAAAAATATTAAAAATGTAAATTTTTGCATTGTCGAAATTTGAAAAATTATATATAATATTAGGAAATAGTAATTTAAAATCTTATAGTCATGAGCATTTTGGCAGTTAAAAGTGGTGTTATATTCATTTCACTTTGGATTCATTTAAAAATTGCAACAGACGTTTAAAAGGAGGGTTAAATCATGTCCACAAATCTCCCTGTAAATGAGTACGAAGGTAAAGCTGGTCTTGTTGAAGTAAAAGACGGAGGATTGGCACTGCGTCGGCAGATATTCCATAGGGGTATGGCAAGGTTACAAAGTTTGGTCGCGTTGGAGAATGTCAAAAAACAGATTTACGAGCTTGTTTGCCGTTTGACAGTCGAAAAGCAAGCAAATGATTTAGGAATTCGAAAACCAGATTCCCCCTCTTATCATATGGTTTTCATGGGGAACCCCGGCGTCGGAAAAACCGAAACAGCTCGCTGTATCCCGGAGATATTCTTCGGAATAGGTATTACTAATAGCCTAGGTTTTATTGAGGTTAATAGAGGAGACCTGGTAGGAGAATATATTGGCCATACCGAAAAAAAGACTCAGGAGGTAGTGGAAAAAGCAATTAGCTGCGGAGGTGTCCTATTTGTTGATGAATTTCACCAGTTGGGTGCTGATGATAGTTCAAGAGACTACGGGAAAAAGAGCATAGGTGTTTTGGTTTCATCTCTTGAGAACTATCGGGATAGATTTGTATGTATTGCCGCAGGATACCCTAAGGAAATGAAAGAAACTATATTATCTGACCCTGGGCTACTAAGCAGGTTTTCCATTTTTATAGACTTTCCGGACTATACTACAGAGGAAATGCTCCAGATTTTCGAGTTCTATTGCAAGAAAAACAACCATTTTGTTGACGAACTTGAAAATTGCGCAGCAGGTCAAAGCAAAAGGGATTTTATCAAACAGGGTATAGATGCTTTAGTAAATGAGTTTAAAGAAATCGGTAATGGACGTGCAATTAGAAAATTGTTTGAAAAAGCTGAGCAAATGCAAGCCGTTAGGTTATATCAGAAATATTTCCCCAATGGCATAAGCTGCACATCAAAAGAGGATTTTCTTTATGATTATGCGGTTCTCAATGTTGAAGATATACGCCTTGCGTTATCGGAACTGCATTCTGAATTACTGCAGATACAGGAAGCTACGGAACAGACTGTGGGATTTAAATTTAACTAACAGTGCTTGAATTTAGGTTCTCTATCTAATAGGGAACCTACTTCTTTTTTATTATACGAAGTCGTAGAAGTCGTAGCCTATCCTTAGTGCTGATCAAATACCTATAGTGATTTACTCCGGTATATCAACTAAATAGTTATTCAACTTAACCGTCTTCCCAACAATCCTATTATACTTATTTCCAAAGTTCCGTTTTATCTTGTTCATTATTACTGATATATTGAATTCTTCTCCCGGCTGTATTATTGCATGAAGATGGTACAGCATTATTACAATTTTGTAGACTAAGTAGATTATCAAAAAGGGGACATTCCTCAGACATCAGTGGATTACAATTTACTGAGGTGTGTCCCCTTTCGTTATTCGAATTGCATGGTTACCATAAGCAATTTACAGGCTTTCTCATCTATGAATATTTTTTCCCTATCTTTTACTACTGATGTTATAAAATATGATGCACCTGGTTCTAAATATCTTCTTAATTTCGTCAAAGAAATAACCTCCTGTGGTTCTTTCTATATATTACCATATGAGGTTAATTAATGCAACACTAAGGGTGGGCTACGTACTACTTCGAAGACCTTCTTTTCACATTGTTTCCTCCTCAAAAGTTTCTTTCTATGTCATAGACCAAAACAGTATATTTTTGTTCCATTATACTAATGTTTATTACTTTATAGTTACACCATAATTGGTGATACCGGATGTTTTCTTCAGACAGTTTTTCTTCCTAAATCATTTGCGGCAAGGTCACAGGATATATCTTAAATACCTTGACTATCAATCAACCACGGAGAAGTTCTGCCGCCACGAATTAAAATCATATTCCAGTTAGTATAATCCCCTTCATTGAATGATCCGGAAACACCTTCCGGATACTTTACATTAAAGCTCACCTTAAACACAATGACATTTTCTTTTTTGGTACCATTCTTACTTCCTCTACCATATTTAATATAGCTTTCTCTCATAGGGTCATCGGCACTATAGTCTACTGATAAAAGAGAACAGGTCTCATTTCCGTATAAGACCACATTCGGGTGGTTATACATTGGTGTTAATGTTTTCAAAATAGCTTTATCATCTTTTGCTGCAATGGCACGGAAGTATTCTTTTACGACCGCACGGGCTGAAGCGACTTCGGCATCGGTAAAATCAGGTATTTGTGATTCAATTACTAAATCTTTATTTAATTCGCGCCCTCCAATTGAAATGCTTCCATTTTTAATAATGCCGGAAAGTTGGTCTCCTATCTTTGACATGGTTTCTTTATCTATATTCATATCGTGAATAATTGACAAATACGTACCGTTTCTATATTTGGATAATTCCTGTTTAATCAAATTCAAATCGGAGGTGGCAGCATCTAAATTATAAATTTCACTTTCAGTTTTGTTGAGGTTGGTTCCCAACAGCAGCGTATAATAGAGGTTATTGCTGCCTGTCAGCTCGGGTCTTCTCCAAACATACAGCTCCAAACCTTTAAATGCAGATTTTTTCTCTTGCAATATCTCCTGCAATAAATCTAAGTCATTCCCAAGTACAGACAGGTCGCCATATTGTTTTTCAAACGAAGTCCTCTGGAATGTAAACTTGCTGTCATATTTCGATTCATCCAGTTTTCCGTTGGACTGAGAATTCCGAAATGCAAAGGTAACCTTGTCAAGATTTCCAATCATGCAGAATAAGACCAAAGCATTTTTATTCAAATTTGAATTCAGCTCAGAGTTTGCTGTATCAAGTGGCCATTTGCCAGGATAATCATTATCCGATGCAGCTTCATAATAAACAGTGAGGCCGTATGGTCTTTCTTTCGTTTCTAAAGAAATATACTGCTGCTTGAAATATTTATCAATCAAGGGCAGACGGCTTGATATCTGGCCATCTTTAGAATGATTACCGACATACGGAGTCTTATATTTTGCGATATCAGTCAAATCATATGTTAACATATCTACTCTCACAACAAATCCATAGCTGACCGTCCCCCTATCCCCGAATTTCAATACTAAAGTATAAATGTATTCCCCTGATTCCGATGGTGCCTGTAAATATAAGTTGCCGTTCAGGAAGCTTGGTTTTACAGGTCCGGCGTTTACCGGTTTGCCATCCTTATAAACTGAAATCTGATCTAATGTAAACTCATATTTCTTATCTGCATGTATCTTTTGGGTGCCGATAACCATCTTCTGATTAGCCTTTACAGAAACTATATTGTCCAGCTTATATTTAAAATTAACAGGATTATCCGAGCCTGCATGCACAATCCGATTCAGGTATTTCCAGCTGTAGCTCCCTGTAAGTGCTTCTTTTGTCCTCTCTCCTTCTGCACTAATATATATCTTGGGCGGAGCACTCATCCCAATCCCGGCTCCTGCGCCCAAGTATAAAGCCCCTATTAAAACCAATAAAAACAAAAGTCCTGAAACAATTGCTGTTATCTTTGACTTTTTGTTATGCTTCATTATTGCCACTAGCCTTTCTTTAAGAGTCGCTTTGTCTTCACTCATAGTAGCCTGCAATACTCCGGTAGGATAATTAGTCTCTGCTGATACATCAATTAGTGTTTCACCATAAGCTTGTTTTTCTGCTGAGTCAAGGTTTTTTATGACCGCTTCATCACAGGATAGTTCACACGCACGATCGACTTCCTTTTTGATAAAATACACAAGCGGATTAAACCAATGGATTGAAACGGCTATCATTGTCAACCATTTTACCGCTATATCAAAGCGTTTTAGATGAATAACCTCATGAAGCAGGATGTTTTTTAGCTGTTTTGGGTTAAAATCAATATCGGGTATAACTATACAAGGCCTTAGTATTCCAATTAGCATAGGAGTAGTAACAAGTTTATTGCGTACAAGCCTTACTTTATGCCGCCCATTTAATAAATCGGCCAGAATTCTGTTCTGTTCTTCTGTAGCCGGTTTGTTTTCCTGCTTCAAGTAATTTGAAAACCTTATATATCCGGTTAAATTAACAGCAAGTACTATTATCATTCCAACCAGCCAGAGATATAAAACATACTGATTCAACAAGTCTCTTAAATATCTGCTGTGGTCGGTATCATTATTATAAACACCCTTGGCTGCGTTTTGCTCAACATTCGGCAGTATAGATGAGTATATACTGCTCTCACCTATACCTGTCATTGACGGAGAAGTATCCTCAATACTGACATCATAAGAAGCTTTATCATTATAAAACACATAATTCATGATACTGCTTTCAAAGGAAAAGGGTATTACAAGTCTTAACAGCACCAAAACCCATATGTAATACTGGACGGATTTCACCAACTTGTTTTTGATAAAAGGTTTTATAGCAAATATCAGTACTGCGAGAATACTGGCCGACAAGGAAAGCGATAGTACCAGCCTCATTGTTTCATTCATCCCTATCACCTACCTTAAATAGGGTGCGCAATTCTTCAATATCATTCCGATTAAGCTTTTTGCTTCCAAGAAGAGATGCCACAAGATTTTTGGCACTGCCGGAATACAATCGGTCAATTAAATTTTGCGTAGTATATTCATTATATTCTGTCTCGCTGATTAATGGCTTGTAGTAGAATACTTCTTTTTTTGCAGCTGAAACCACACCCTTTTCACAAAGCCTGCGGAGCAGTGTTTTAATTGTTGAGTCTTCCCATTCACTTGATTCTTTAAGAGATTTTCTTATATCCGCTATAGGGAGCTCACAGCCAGCTTTCCATAATACACGCATAATTTCAACTTCCGAATCTGTTATCTTTGAAACCGTTTTGTCCATTTATTTTTCTCCTCTCAGGTTACAGGTGTAACCTATATTTAGTTTACACCTGTAACCTATAAATGTCAATAACGTCCCAATAATCTATAATCTAAAAATCATTAGTTAACGGCGAATTCATGAATCAAAATAATTCCATAAATGGGGTTTAAGGGGCTATTAGCCTTCAAGTGTTGCATCAAAGTAAATATTTAAGATTGACATGGTAAAAATTTAATAATGAAAAAGTAGACGTAGCCCACCCTTAGTGCTGGTCATACACCTACAGTGCTTTACTTCGGTATATCAACTTCTCCGGGTCTAGATTACCGATATATTGAATTCTTCTCCGGGCTGTATTATTGCATGAAAATGGTCTGGCATTATCACAAAGCCATATATTTTGTATACTAAGTAAAATATCAAGAAGGGGACATTCCTCAGACATCAGTGGTTTACAATTTATTGAGGTGTGTCCCCTTTCCTTATTCGAATTGCATGGTTACCATAAGTAGTTTACCCGCTTTTTCATCTATGAATATTTTCTCCCTGTCTTTTACTACTGACGTTACAAAATATGATGCGCCTGGTTCTAAATATCTTCTTAATTTTGTCAAAGAAATAACCTCCTGTGGTTATTTCTATATATTACCGTTGAAGGTTAATTAATGCAACACTTAGGGTGGGCTACGTACTTCCCCAAAATGCCTTCGGCTGTTGGCTTCGAAGCTTTTCTAAAAACAAAAGAGGAAGGGGATAAAAAACTAAATTCCGGCTTGGGAAAGGGAAACTGGCGAGATATACGCTCGCAAGGAGAGCATATCGGAGCGCGGCAGCAGCGCGTTCGCCTTTGGCCGGAGATGGCACGGAAGCTGGTAAGTGACACGGGCATAGCAGAGCCACATTCGCCTGAAGCCGGAGATGGCGCAGCACAAGAGCCGGAGGGTGGAACCGCCAGGCGCATTCATCTGGTGCCGGAGATAACACAGCAGGAGAAGAGTATGCGGTCGAAGCCGTCAGGCTGGTTCAGACGGTGCTGGAGATGACATGGCTGGGAAGTGGCGCGGGCGCGGCAGCGCCACGTTCGGGTGAGGCCGGAGATGGCATAAACGAAGGGAAGGTTGTTATGTCTACTGGCAAAAGGGTAAAAATAAGCCGGAATACCACACAGTGAGGGTTGGATTCCGGCATCTTACTTTTTGCAGTACTAAGGTTGACCTACGTATTCTTTACTACTAACTCAGAATACAACTAATGTCTCGAATAAGTTAAAAATATAGAGACTATACCAAATATTAAAAATATAATGCCTAATGCTAAGCCAGCATTTCCTTGCCAATTCTCATTATTTTTCTTCTTTAGGCTTATTAAACTTAAGATGATAGCTAAGACAGGTACTATTATACTCTTTGAAAAAGGTATAGATAACAAGCCAAGCACAAATCCTGCTAAACCCAACTCATTGGCATTCTTTCTTTTATATTGCTTTTTGAAGTACTTTACATTTTCACCTTGTGAGCCTAGCTCGCAACTGCATCTTTCACACTTTTGTATACCTTCATCATTCTCTAAATAACATACTGGACATTTCATGCCTCACAACTCCTTACTGGTATCTACAGGCTAAGACTGTTCTTTTATCTCATAGTTAATAAAACTGTAATTTGATTAAGCAAAGAAGAGCCGGAATGCAACTTGAAGGGATGAATTCAGGCTCTTTTACTTTTTGCATCACTAAGGGTGACCTACGCACTCAGAGTGTGGAGAAAAATTATTTTATTGTTCGTATTTCAATTTCCTCAAAGGCAGCTCTAAATGCAATCATTTCAGATATGAAGTCTAATATTCTTAAATTGTTCGGTTTTGAATATATTTCAGCAGTGGTTCCATCACCAAAATCAATAATAAATTTTGATATTCTTGAATCAGTTTCTGAATGTATTATTTCTTTTTCTATTAAAGCAGAATCTTTAACCTCAATACTATGAATACTACCGATATCCTCATTAGGGTCACTTAATAGGTTTTTGCTGTTAATTCCTCTGAAATACTGTACCCCACTCAAACTAACTTCAATCTCTTGAAATTTTTCTTCAATAGAATTTGAATGATTAACCAAGGGATGTTTAGTGCTCATACGAGCATCAATTCTAAGTATTATTTTGCATTCCCCAATGAGATAGTTAGCTGCCAACAAATAACTTTCTTCAAACGAGTAGTAACTTAGAGTCATTCATTACTCTCCTTTTCTAGTTTATTTTTTAATGTCATACTCAATGGATGTATGATTTCCAGTACTCCTTTTGCTTACGGGATTACCTAGAGGGTCAATTCTCTGCCCTGAAGCATCTCTTATCTCGACATGTGGATTCTCACTTCCTGGCGTTCTAGAACTACCTTTCTTAATGGTTACCCTTGCAATACCATTCTTGTCCAACCATTTTTCAGGTCCTGAATCAGTCTGGACTTTCTTCCATCCCTGAGACTGAGCATATTTTCTTAATTCTGAAGCTTTTAGTGTTTCTGACACATTCTTGCCAAATATATTAGTTGTGCCCATCCCCTGATTAGTATTTCCTTGTTTCTGTTTAAACTTTGTATTTATAGGTAGCTTCTTAGGCCTTACTATTTTGGGCTTACCTCCGCTTTTAGCCATTTGGGTCATAAATATTACCCCGGCCAGTGTTGCACCGCCACTTATTTCTTTTACTGTATAACCATCGTTATATTTGCTCAGGTCAGACGATGATTTTGCTGCTTTCTCCATATTCCCTTCAACATCTTCGCCTTTTAACTCCTGAACCACATATTCAGGAACCAGACTTGCCCCAAGCTTAACCCCTTCACTAATGTTGTTCCAGTTAAATTCTTTATCTTTACCTCTTTGTATCACATATCTGGTTACTTTCTTGAAGTAGTCCCAGTTCTCATCTTTTGACTTTCCTTCACCGGCAATTAATCTGTCAACAAGTTCCTTGTATTCACCTTTGTATTCTTCCTGTTCAGTTAGACGCTCCCGCTGTTGTTGTGCCCATTCACTAATTTTATCTCTGAGTCTTATATTTGATTTCCAACCTTTTTTAAAACGGTCAATTGTATTTATTATATCTTCTAATTCTTTAGGGCTATGACCATCAGGGTCGGTGTACATTATCGGTTCGTTGTGGCAGTAGGTATATAGATTCAGACTCAACGGGTCATTGGGGTCACCTCTGTAAGTATCCTCTTGGAGGAAGCGAGCAGTCTCCGGATCATACATTCTAGCCATGAGGTAATATGTCCCTGTTTCCTCATCCCACATATATCCGGCATAGGTATAAGTATTATACACACTGCCATATACGCTTTCTGTTACTGATTCCGGATTGCCAAATGCATCGTAGTAGTACAGCGCTAACTGATTGCTGTACACGTCCTGGATTACTGTTACATCGCCATGGCCGTTGTAAAAATAATAGCCAGTCAGTCCTTCCACATCTCGGGATATTAGGCTTGTCCCGTGTGCATTCCTTGCCTTCTGTCCGCCTTCTCCATCCAGTTCAAGGATTACCTTGTCATATTCGTACAGGTACCTTGTGGTTTCTCCATCTACATCCTTGGCGGTCCTCTTTCCTTCTCCGTCATAGGTGTTGGTTATTACCTTGTTATCCGGTGTGGTTGTTTTTATCAACTGATTGAACAGGTCATATTCATTTATGGTTACCGATAGGCTTCCATATACGTCTTCATATACTGATTTTGTTACGCTTAGCTGGTTACCGTTATTGTCATAGGTGAATATGACTCTTTCTGTCTGTATGCCGTTTGCCCAGGTCAGTATCTCCATGAGCCTGTTCTGCTCGTTGTAGCTGTAGGTTGAGTATACGCTGTCATATACAGATTGGGTTACGGTTTCTGCTGCCCTGTTGCCTGCGGGGTCAAAGGTATATTCTGTTAGCTTTCCGCTTGGCTCTGATACTGTCTCCAGCCTGTTTAAGCCGTCATATGTATAGCTGGTTGTCCCTCTGCTGTCCGCTTTGGATGTCTGGTTGTTTGCGGCATCATAGGTGTATGAGTAGGTGTCTATTACGGCACTGTCTAGTTTCCTGTTGGTGAGGGTGTGCAGTGTGTTGTCGGGATAGTATGTGTATTCTTCCCTTGAACCGTCAGGATACACTACACTTTGCTTTGCTCCGTTGTCGTAGTAGGTATAGGTTGTGGTTCCGTTTTCTGTTCTTACTTCTTTCAGCCTTCCTGCCCTGTCGTATACTTTTGTGGTTGTATTGCCTTTGGGGTCTGTTGTTGTTTCTGCAATCTCTCCTTCTCCTACATCTGTAATTATATCATAGTCATAGTAGGATATTCCAATACCCGGTACTGTTTTTGTAACTGCTCTATTCAGTCCGTCGTATTCTCTTACTGCTGTTCCGGTACTGTCTGTCATGGTTAGCTGATTGCCGTCGTGAGTCTGAGGGATGGTTTTATGACTTATTTTGTGTAAGAAAATGAGTCAGAGAACCGTCCCCTGACTCACTGTAAACGACATTCATATGTCGTTCGCAGTGAAAAAATAGCAGTTCAGACTATTTGCTCCTTCAATTTCCCAGCCGTTTCTCCAAGCCAGCCCTCTTCGGGTATATACTGATACTTTATGCTTTCGAGCATCTCAAAA
>JAWLGL010000031.1:0-14770 GCA_041685035.1 Clostridia bacterium | reverse complement strand
CTACACCCTGATAAATCATACGGTTAACTGAATCCTCCCATAAAACCGGACTGCTGACCTGTTTAATAAGCAGGTTTCTTACCTCTTCCTCTGACTCTATATATTCTCCGGTTACATTTGAAATTACCGGAATGTTCATTGCATTCACCTGTATCTTTGCAAGCTCGAGCGCAAGATTTTCGCCTGCCGGCTTCAACAAGCTGCAGTGAAATGGTGCACTGACAGGCAGCATGACCGCGCGCTTGGCGCCTTTTTCTTTTGCTAGCTCCACAGCCTTGTCAACCGCTTCAATATGTCCGGCAATTACAATCTGACCGGGACAGTTAAAATTTGCAGGCTCTACAATTCCCCTATCTGATGCCTGCCTGCAGCATTCAATTACATCACCTTTCTCAAGGCCCAGTACAGCTGCCATTGTTCCAACACCCACAGGTACAGCTTCCTGCATAAACTTACCTCTTTTTCTGACCAGTCTGACAGCATCCCCAAAAGTAAATGTTCCTGATGCTACGTGAGCAGAATATTCTCCCAGACTTAGTCCAGCTGCAACATCCGGCTTTATGCCTTTATCAGCCAGAGGCTTGAGGCACGCGATACTTGTGGTTAAGATAGCCGGCTGAGTATTTTCAGTAATTTTCAGTGTTTCTTCCTCACCATTAAACACCATGTCTCTTATATTGAATCCCAGAGCCTCAGAAGCTTCATCGAATACTCTACCTGCAGAAGGGTAAGCTTCCGCAATTTCCTTACCCATTCCTATGTACTGTGCTCCCTGTCCGGAAAATATAAACGCTGTTTTACTCAATCAAATCATTCCTTTCTCTTTTTTCCATTTGACTACTGCCGAGCCCCACGTTAGTCCTCCACCAAAGCCCACAAGCACTACCAGGGAACCACTTTTCACTCTGCCTTCCTTTACCGCCTCATCCAACGCAACAGGTATTGAAGCTGCCGACATATTCCCATACTTGTGAATATTACTGAATATTTTCTCGTGGCTTACTCCCAATCTCTTTGCTGCACCTTCCAGTATTCTGATGTTAGCCTGATGAGGTATTATCAAGTCAACGTCACTAATGTCCAGGTTCAAATCCTTTAGCGCTTTATTAGTTGCAGAAGCCATAACCCTGACGGCAAATTTAAATACTTCACTTCCGTCCATCCAGATTGTCCTATAGCTGTCGGATTTTCTCTTCTCAATTTCTTCAGGAGTAATATGGCATGATGGTGCAGTCAGATGCTTACCTACAGTACCGTCAGATCCAATATTTGTAGATAGTATTCCATGGCCATTGCCAACATCCTCGAGAACCACCGCCCCAGCTCCATCACCGAATAACACGCACGTATTCCTATCGGTCCAATCCACTACGCTGCTTAACTTATCAGCCCCTATTACCAGAGCATTCCTATATTAGCCGGTCATAATAAACTGGCTTGCCACAGTTAATCCATATATAAATCCGGTACACGCTGCATTTATATCAAAGGCAGCTGCCTTCACTGCTCCAAGCTTTTCCTGAACCTTGCACGCAGTAGACGGAGTATACATATCTGAAGTTATTGTAGCAGTAATTATCAGGTCAATTTCTTCGGGCTTAATACCTGCATCTGTTATCGCCTTGCGCGCAGCTTCATAGGCCATATCCGATGTCGCAATACTGTCCCCCGCTATTCTTCTTTGCTCTATACCTGTTCTGGTTTTTATCCACTCATCCGAAGTTTCAACCATTTTTTCCAGATCAAAGTTAGTCATTACCTTGTCAGGTACCCAACTGCCAACCCCTGTAATTCCAACATTTCTACTGGCCTGAATCATTGTTCTCTCCCCCCAGCTTGAGTAATTCCCCTCTAATCTTCTCAACCGTTTGATTCCTTACAAATGCCTCTGCCTGCTCTATTGTTTTAGCTATTGCCTTTGCACTTGAACTGCCGTGACACTTAATTACCGGTTTCTCAATACCCAGATAAAGTGCACCGCCGTACTCAGTATAGTCAAGTTTCTTCTTAAATCTATCAAAGGCAGGCTTCATGAGTACAGCCCCGATTTTGGTCATCATGTTTTTCTTTATCTCATCTCTGAACAGTTTTGAAACCGTCTTCCCCATACCTTCCATAACCTTCAGAATTACATTGCCTGTGAACCCATCGCACACTGCCACGTCTACATTACCCAAAGGGATATCTCTTCCTTCAATATTCCCAATAAAATTCAGGCCTGATTCCTGAAGAAGAGCAAGTGCCTGCTTAGTAAGGTCATTTCCCTTTACGGCCTCAACACCGACGTTAACCAGTCCAACCCTGGGACTCTCAACTCCTAATATATTCTTTACATAAATTGAACCCATAATGGCAAACTGAAGAAGGTTCTCAGGCTTGCAGTTGGTATTTGAGCCTCCATCTACGAGAAGCACCGGACCTCTATATGAAGGAAGAACAGGAGCAAGTGCCGGCCTGTCAACACCTTTTATACGGTCCAGCTGCAGAAATGCACCGGCCATTAACGCACCAGTATTTCCGGCAGACAGGAAAATATCACCTTCACCTTCCTGTAAAAGGTTCAGGCCTACCACCATTGAAGAATCTTTCTTGGATTTGATTGCTCTGGTTGGAGTATCCTCATTTGTGACTACTTCAGTCGTGTTATGTATTATAATATTTGAGCCGTTATATGATAATCTTTTAAGCTCTTTTCTAATAATTTTTTCTATTCCGCACAAAATAATCTCTACATTCAGTCTTTCGACTGCTTGGATACACCCTTTGATTACTTCCTTGGGAGCTTTATCTCCACCCATTGCGTCTACAATAATCCTCATTGATGCACCTCTCAAATGCGTATTCTAGTCTAATGATACCAGTATAAACTTTCCTCTGAAAACTTCAGTTTGCTTTTCTCTTATACTAACCCATGCAATAAAGCTGTTGGCCTTAGCTCTTTTGACTTCAGCCTTGGCAACCAGCCTTGCTCCGGCAATCACCGGGTTTTTATACTTTATATTTGCAACTCCAATCAATGCTACCTTCGCATCAATTACCGATATAGCCAAAGTCTCGGCAAGAGAATAAATAAAGTGCCCCCTAACTATCCTGTTTCTCTCAAAGGCCATCTCTTGATTGGTTTCAAGTATGGAGATTCCCTTACGGCCCAGTGTCAGGTCTACAAGTTCCCCTACTATCTCCCTGCTTTCCAATGACTTAACCTTCTGGTAGTTTTCAGAGGCAACGCCCTTAATTCTCTCTCTCAGTTCCGGAATCCCCATTTCCATTCTGTCAAGCCTGATTGTTTGAATACTCACGTCAAAATGCTCCGACAACTCCTCGTCTTTCATAAAGGGGTCTTCCTTAACCTTTTCCATTAATTTTTTCTGTCTCTCTCTTTTACAAGCTGAGGCTTTAGACATAACAACACCTCTTATTACCTGGTACTAAGTGCGTCAGAGTTAGTATAATATATATTTTCCTTTAATGCAACTATTCTTTTAACCGACAATATTTAATGTTGCATTAAATTCTCGCTCATGGTAAAATATCCTTTGTCATAAAAAAAGCATACTACTAACATGATTATAACTCATTAACATATGTAATACTAGTTGAGGGAGGTGAACAGTTTGGCAAATATAAAGTCAGCCATGAAGAGGATTAAGATTGCCAGAGCAAATACGCTTAGGAATTCCATGGTTAAGTCGGCATTGAAGACCTGTATGAGGAAGCTGGATGAATCACTTAAGACCGGAGATGAAGCAAAAATCAAGGAATCATTTATTCAAACCACCAAACACATCGATACGGCTGCAGCAAAAGGAGTAATCCATAAGAATACTGCGGCAAGAAGAAAATCCTTAATTGCGAAAAAGCTCAATCAGGCAAAGGCAGCAAATGCTTAAAACGTACACCAGTACGTTTTTTGTTTTAATAGATTCTTTTTATATTCATTCTGGTTTTACCCCACATAATTTTATCCGAGAGGATGAAAAATATGAATAATATGCGTATAGGTAGCAACCTGACTGAGGGTAATATCTTAAAGCTACTTGTAACCTTTTCACTCCCACTGCTTATCGGAAACGCACTGCAGGTTTTACAGCAGACCATAAATGCGTTCTGGATAGGTAGATTCCTGGGCAAAGATGCTTTTAGCGCTGTTACAGTTAGTTTCCCTGCTATTTTTGTAATTATTTCGGTTGCTATAGGTCTCACCATGGCAGTAATAACCCTTGTTGCACAATACAAAGGTGCAGGCAATTATGAAATGGTAGACAAGATAATAAAAAACTCATTCATATTTATTATGCTTCTCGGACTGGCCGCATCAGTTCTCGGGATTATTCTTAACAGGAGCATACTTGGTATTCTTGTAAACCCACAAAGTGCACCCCAGGTGTTCGAAATGGCTTCAGGCTATCTTGCCATTACCTTCTCCGGGCTGATATTTATTTTTGGATTTAACCTGATAAGTGCTATCTTAAGGGGATTGGGAGACTCATGGACTCCACTATGGTTTCTCATAATTGCAACTATTTTGAATGCATTGCTGGATCCACTCCTGATTCTGGGTATCGGTGGAGTAATACCCGGTCTGGGAGTTAACGGTTCTGCACTGGCTACCCTCCTCTCACAATTGCTGGCTTTCATATTCGGAATACGGTTTCTACAGTCTAAAGGGTATCTTACGCGCTTAAATCTGAAGCATTTCAAATTTGATGCCGGGATTATCCCTAGAATCCTTAAAATCGGGCTGCCTACCGCAGGCCAGCAGGCCATAGTCTCGACCGGAATCTTTTTTATAACTGCACTGGTATCCCGTTTCGGAATAGATACAATTGCTGCGTTCGGGGTAGGCACAAGAATAGACAGTTTTGCATTAATGCCTGCAATGGCACTAGGAATCTCTGTTTCGGCACTCACAGGTCAGAACCTTGGCGCTGACAAAAAAGAAAGGGTATTCGAAACCGTCAGGATAGCAGCTCTTCTATCTTTATCAATTGGACTTCTTCTACTGCTTGTATGCCATGTATTTCCCAAGCAGGTTATCGGTTTCTTCCTTAGTGACCCGTCCATAGAGATAATGAATCAAGGGATTCAGTACCTGAGAATCGTTTCATTTGGGTACCTGGGCATATCTCTGGTTTTCGTTACTAACGGCGTTCTTACTGGGGCCGGAGACACTATACCTCCTTTAATATTTTCTATTCTCTCTTTCTGGTTGATTCGTATACCCCTTGCCTGGGTGCTGTCCAAGTTTACTCCTCTCGGCAGCGCCGGTATCTGGCTTGGAATTTCTGCCGGGTTTATATTCTCCGCTATTGCCAGCTTCCTTTACTACCGCTTTGGCCCCTGGGAGAACAAGACAGCCATCAAAAGATGGGCATGAATTCCATAATCTATCATTTGATTAGAGTACGGTTTTATGTTAACATATTAGTATATAGTCATTGCTTAGAAGGGGTCTCTATGAAGCACGAAATCAGAGATAAAATAGTCAAGGAAATTGAAAATATAGGCAAGATACCCAGAGCAATAATTAAATACGGCTCAATCGCATCTGTTCTATTGTTTATTGGAGCAGCCGCTGTTTATGCCTATAATAATTATTATATAAACAGTTTTGAGCTTATGAATAATTGCATTGCCATGATGAAAACAAGCACTACTATTCTAGCTGAAATTATTATAGGAAGCCTGATAATTGATCATATATCAAAGAATTATTAAGTTGGTTCACATACTGAAACCTGTACAAATCTGTACAGGTTTTTTATTTAAAAGTATTTAAGGGAAGCAAATTAACAAGCGAATAAGTTTATGTTGCATAACCTATTTAACCCGTTGTGATAGCTTTTAAAGGTTACTAAATGTAACCTCCCCTGTCATTACGAGGATCCGGCACTCAATAAACTTAATAGAACCTCTTACTTGAGTGCCGGAGACGTGGTAATCCCAGACCCAAAATTCGCTATTGGCGATTGGCCTTTGGCTTTAAGCTTTTACCCAATAGCCAACAGCTAACAGCCAAGATTGACGTCTGAGATTGCCACGCTGTCACTCGCAATGACATAAGTATGCCGATGCAGTAGTTATTAAATTACCAATATGCTTATCATTGAATTAAGTATAAATAATTAAGGTTAAGCAAGTACAACAACCCAATTTACATTAATTTAACAGTGTATTCCAATAATGCTTGTTTACTAATTGTCGGAAATTTTGTATAATTAAAATATATTGTTAAAATAAATATCGGTAACGAGCGCCAGGTTACTTCCTGTGGCAGATGTTGAATCTGAAATATACAGGTGTATTCTGGTGTTTTTGTTATAAATAAAAAAAAGGAGTGTTGTTATAATGACCCAAAGGTGTGCAGAACTAAAATCGCGGATGCCCAAGTTTGTTGAAGGAAGCCAAGTAGGCTCCCTTATCAGGAGACCTGAGTTCCGTCAACTCATGGAAATCAAACAAAAATGCAAAGAACTCGGAAATTCCTGTGACGGCTGCCCTGCAAACAAGTAATAAATAGCACATCTACAATTAACAAAAAGCGCTCATAATGAGTGCTTTTTGAATATTTAACGGCTACTTATACTATCAATTAAATCACAGTTTAATTCCTTGTCCTGATGTACTCGTCAATAGCACTCGCTGCCTTTTTCCCTGCTCCCATGGCCTGAATAACCGTAGCAGCACCGGTTACAATATCTCCTCCGGCAAACACACCTTCCCTGCTTGTGCGGCCTGTAGCTTCGTCAGCCACAATGCCTCCATGTCTGGTTAGCTCCAGCCCATTTGTAGTATCAGCAATCAGAGGATTAGGGGTTGTCCCTATAGACATTATAACCGTTTCTACTTCAATTACGTGCTCAGACCCTTGCTTTTCCACAGGTCTTCTTCTTCCGGAAGCATCCGGTTCTCCGAGCTCCATTTCAATGCACTCCAGACCTTTCACCCATCCATCATCAGTTCCGAGTATTCTGACCGGGTTGGTGAGCAATCTGAACTCAATACCCTCTTCCTTTGCATGATGTACCTCTTCCTGCCTGGCAGGCATTTCATCCTCGGACCGTCTGTATACGATATAGACCTTCTCAGCCCCCATCCTGATAGCACAGCGGGCGGCATCCATTGCAACATTTCCGCCTCCAACCACTGCAACCCTTCTGCCCACCTTGACCGGTGTATCGCATTCAGGGAACCTGTATGCTTTCATTAGGTTTATCCTGGTCAGAAACTCGTTTGCAGACATCACACCATTAAGACTTTCGCCCGGTATCTTCATGAACGCCGGCAGACCTGCTCCCGAGCCAATAAAGACTGCGTCATACCCCTGCCTGAATAGTTCATCAATACTTACAATTTTACCTACAACCATATTGTTTTGTATTTCTACACCCAGCTTTCTAACACTTTCAATCTCTCTCTGAACTATACCCTTTGGGAGCCTGAACTCAGGTATTCCGTACATCAGCACCCCACCCGGTATATGAAAAGCTTCAAAAACTGTAACCTTGTGCCCTGACTTTGCGAGGTCTCCTGCGCATGTAATTCCTGCCGGACCGGAACCTACTACCGCTACTTTTCCCTTACTCTCACCTCGGTCCAGACTACAAGCTTCCTCTTCCACTCCCTGTGTACTACTGCCGCAGTAGTCGGCAGCAAAACGCTCAAGCCTTCCTATGCCGACAGGCTCGCCCTTCCTGCCTCTAAGACAGTACTTCTCACACTGACTCTCCTGCGGGCAGACCCTGCCGCAAACAGCCGGCAAGCTGTTAGTCTCAAGAATCTTTCTATATGCTTTGTCGAACTCTTTTTCCTGTATTAGTTTTATGAATTCCGGTATCTTAACATTTACAGGGCAGCCCTCTACACACGGTGAGTTTTTACACTGCAGGCACCGCATAGCTTCCTCAACAGCCTGCTCAGGTGTATACCCCAGAGCAACCTCCTGAAAGTTTTTGTTCCTTACCCCAGGCTCCTGTTCAGGGATAGGAACCTTCTTTTCCGACATATTAGGCATTTTCGTCACCCCTTATCCTGCACCTGTGTTCCTCAAGTGAATGCTTTTCTTCACTCTTATACATGTTCTGTCTTCTCATTGCCTCGTCGAAATCCACAAGGTGTCCGTCAAATTCGGGCCCGTCCACACATGCAAATCTCGTCTCTCCTCCAACCGTCAGCCTGCAGCCACCGCACATACCGGTTCCGTCTATCATAATAGGATTCATGCTTACAACGGTCGGTATGCCATATTCCTTAGTCAGATTGCTTACAACCTTCATCATAATTAGCGGCCCAACCGCGACCACTCGGTCATACTTGTTTCCGTCTTCAATAAGTTTTCTAAGTACATCGGTTACAAAGCCCTTTTGCCCTCTAGAGCCATCATCTGTAGCTATATACACACCTTCACAGTAAGGCCTTATTTCTTCCTCAAGTATTATCAGGTCCGCATTCCTGGCACCAATAATGACGTCAACTCTCGTTCCGTTCCTATGCATTTCTTTTACCTGGGAGAATATTAAGGCTGTCCCAAGGCCTCCGCCGATTACTGCCACTCTCTCAAGACTGTCCAGTTCTGTTGGCTTTCCCAGTGGTCCAACCAAATCAAGAATACTGTCGCCTTCTTTGAGCAGGCCCAGCAGCTCTGTTGTCTTCCCTACTTCCTGAAATATTATGGTAATGGTTCCTTTTTCCGCGTTGTAATCAGATATGGTAAGGGGTATTCTTTCTCCCTCTTCACTGACTCTTAGCATGACAAACTGACCGGGCTTTGCCTTTTCGGCCATTATACGGTTTTCCACTTCAATTAGTTTTATAGCCGGAGCAAGTTCCCTTCTGGTTAAAATTCTATTCAATATACCAACCCCCTTCTGAAAGATTATAGTACAAGTGAGTAAAAGATTTCAATCAAAAAAATTAAGCCTAAATTTTCTCCAGAAACTTCAGGGTTCGAAACTCCTTATCAAGCTTATCTTTCAAATAGATTTCACTGATAAGCCTCAGCTCTTTGAGCACCGGCTCAGGAACTGAAAATGAAAAGAGCTTTTTAAGATTTGACTTGATTATGTATTTCAATGCTCTGACGGTACCTTCTGTAACTGCAATAGATGACAATCTTTCAGCTCCGCATTCACTGCATACCAGTCCGTTTTTCTCAAAACTGAAAAAACAGCATTGGTCTTCACCAGCACAGGATGCACAGCTGTCAACCTGAGGTTTATACCCTATCATGGCCATAAGTCTGAATTCAAATGCCCTGCAAATCAATTCAGGCGATTTGTCGGTTTCTGATAGAGCAAATAGGGTATTCAGGAAGAGCTGCAGCACCCTGTAACTCTGCATATTCTCGTGAATAACCTCTCGTATTACCTCTGCTGCATACGAGGCATAGGTAAGCTTTGATATGCTGTTTCTGATATTATAAAAAGGTTCGATTATATCACAGCTGTTCACCTTATATATTTCACTTTTGCCCTTAAAAAAAATAAAATCACTAAAAACAAGAAACTGTGAACAGGCAATCAGATTACTGCGCGGTTTTCTGGCTTCTTTTACCGATGCCTGAATTTTGCCGTACTTTTTAGTAAAGACTGTAAGAATCTTATCAGCCTCTCCCGTATTTACTTCTCCGATTACGATTCCCTGTGTTCTAATCAGACTCATGTCAGACCTCAGAAAAACCGGACCGGCTGCATTTTTTACTTAATACCGAAGCATATTCAGCAAATATTCCGGTCCGGTTTATTGAAAATAAAGTTACAAAGAACTATGATTTGGCTTCAGCCATTTCCTTATCTTGCTCTTCGTCAAGTAATATCTCACTTGTAGGATTATCAAACTCTTTAAACAGTAGATAGGTATTAAGGTCTCCGGTTTTTTCAAATGTATTCCAAATAAACTCTTTATTCATAGCTGGTCCCCCTTGCAGATGGTAAATATGGAATAGCATACTTCGAATTTCTTTCAGAATTATATAATTAGACTTCCTCAAAAAAATATTTGTATGCATTGTTACCTGCTGGTAGTTGGTGGTTCTCTTCTATAGTTAATACCAATAACCAAGAAACTGCAAGGATTGTAAATAAACTAAATCAATATTATTTGTTCTATGTAAATCCATACACACATTATTTTTTATAATCACTATATAACGATTTTAAAATCAAGTCATTGTCCTTCCAATTTTTTTTGACCTTAACCCATAGTTCCAGAAATACCTTGCTGGCAAGAAAAGCTTCAATATCAAGTCTAGCTCGTTTCCCAATTTCCTTGAGCATTGCTCCCTTACTCCCGATAACTATTGGTTTATGGGATTCTTTGTCGCAATATATCGTGGCCTGTATTTCAACAATATCTCTGCCCTCTCGTTCCTTCATGGAAGTTACCTCGACTGCAATACCGTGAGGAACCTCATCCTGAAGCAGATGAAGGGCTTTTTCCCTTATAATTTCCGACGCTATCACTCTCTCTGGCTGGTCGGTTATCATATCGTCTGGAAATAGTTTAGGCCCTTCAGGCATAATCTTCTTTAATTCGTCAATAATTATAGCCATACCGTCGCCCTGAAGTGCAGAAATAGGTATAACCGAATGATAGCTGAAACTCCCCTTGTACTTTTCTATCAGTGGTAGTATCTCTTCTTTCTTTACAGTATCTATTTTATTTATTAATAATATAACAGGAACTTTAGAATTCTTTAACTGTTCGAGTATATACTGGTCACCCGGCCCTATATAGTTTTCTCCGGCTTCAACTATGAATAAAACGGCGTCAACCTCTCCAATAGTACCTGTTGCAGACTTAACCATATACTGGTCCAGCTTATGCCTGGGCTTATGTATCCCGGGAGTATCAATAAAAATTATCTGATAATCATTTCCATTAACAATACATCTTATTACATTTCTAGTGGTCTGAGGCCTGTCGGACATTATTACAATCTTCTCCCCGACCAGCTTATTAACCAATGTCGACTTCCCGACATTGGGCCGTCCTATTATTGCAGCAAAACCTGATTTAAATGCCATAGCAAGTTAGTCCTCCACGCAAATATTATAACAACCTTATTATAACACAAAGGGGACAGTATTAGAAATTTCTAATAAAAAAGAAAGCCAGGGAAGTTCCCTGACTCACGACCGAAATATTATCCTTGTGTCTCTTCAATCTGTTTATGTTTGCCCGAACCGCCTTCTTTTTCCATTTCCTGTTGTTTCATCTGCTGTAAGATATACGCACTCATCACTGTACTATTAATCCCGATTCTTTCCTTCTCTTCGTTAAACTTCTTCTCCGGCATTTTTCATTCCTCCTTACGTCTTAATCTGATTAACAACATCCCCTGCAAAAATGCAGAAAAACAAACAGACGACCCATCCGCATAAAATCAGGATGAAAAATAAAACTACATAATTTCTTTCAGTATACATCTTTTTACAATATTATGCAAACAAATTAATCAGTTTTCCTCTGATGCTGCCTTCCTTCAAAATCAATATAGTAATTATCCTTATATATCAGTTCAGAAACCGGCACAAGGCTGTACCCCTTATCTTTCAGCCTCTTAATAAGTTCTGGAAGGGCTTTGGCAGTATATTTTGTATCATTATGCATCAATATAATAGAGCCATTTTTGACCTTTCCCAATACCCTGTCGCAAATATTCTCCACCTGGAGGTCCTTCCAGTCAAGCGAATCCACATCCCACTGAATCACATACTGTCCTTCTTCAGAAGCCGCCCTTACCACCTTTTCATTGTAGTCACCATAAGGCGCCCTGAATAGACTGCATTTTTTCCCTGTAAGCTGTTCAATTCTTTCATTTGCATTTCTGATTTCTTTCCTGATTTTATCTGCAGACATGGGTGTCATGTGAGGATGGGTATCGGAATGATTGGCTATATCATGACCGGCAGCTGCAATAGCTTTAACCTGTTCAGGATATTTCTGCATCCACTGACCCACGATAAAGAAGGTTGCCTTGACATTTTCCTTCTTCAGTGTTTCAAGAATCTCTCCGATATCCTGCGCTGCCCATGCACAGTCAAATGTAAGAGCTACCTTCTTTTCAGGAACATCAACACTATAAATGGGCAGCTGCTTCGAATTTCCCGAGAACACCTGAGCCATATGGGGTGTTACAACACCGGCGCAAGAAACTATCAGAATTACTGCAAGGAGAATAGAAACGTATACAAGAATTTTCCTCGCATTTAATATGTATATCCTCATACATTACACCTCTCAAGATACTTATTCCATAAAGTGTATGCATGAAGACAAATGCATATGCCAACCAGGACATTGTGGATGCGGCGAACAGTCTATGAAAACAACATCTCTACAGCCTTTGCAACCCCGTTGTTCCGGTTTGAATCTGTAACGCTGGATGCAATCCGCTTTAATTCAGGTATGGCATTACCCATAGCTATGCCCAGTCCGGCTGTTTTCAGCAGTCCGATATCGTTCTCGTTATCCCCAATGGCAGCAGTCTCTGAAAGCAAAATGCCCAGATAACCGCATAGGAATTCAAGTGCTTTTCCCTTGCTAACTCCCTTATTGGTTATCTCAAAATTATCAAAATTTGAACTTGAAATCTCTATGGTCTCGATATTTGAAACCTTATCTCTGATATCTTTAAGCAAGGATGAGTGCTCAGCAATGATTACCAGCTTGGAAACCGGCTCTCTGCTCATCTCAATGTGCCTTCCAATATCCTCAACAACCTTAATATCAATCCTGTCTTCCTCTGCCAGTTCCTGATTTCTTTCAGAGTATATCAAAGATGAATGTTTCAACTGCTCTGTTACAAGCACTTCCCCCACATAAGCATGAATATAAACTCCACTGCTCCTGCAAATATCTATAACCTTCTTACAGTCTTGACTGCTAAGTGGGTTAAAATATATAAGCCTGTTGTCAGGCATGGTTTTTATCACCGCTCCGTTACAAGCAATAACGGGGGCATTGACCTCAAGCTCACTGGCATACAGTCTTGCCCCCTTAAATATCCTGCCCGAACATACTACAACCTTTATCCCTCTCTGGATTACTTCTTTGATTGCCATTTTATTCTGTTCGGGTATTCTTTTCTCATCATCCAGAACAGTCCCATCAAGGTCAAGGACTAGCATTTTGAAACGGTTTTCTCTTAAATTCTCCATATTCATCTGCAAATGAACCTTCTCCTGTATAATGACAATTCAATTCCCGGAATTAATTCCAAGCTTTTTTACAAACCTCGTTATTCTTTCTAGTGCCTCATTTATGGTCTCAATTGAATAGGCATATGAAAATCTTACAAACCCTTCCCCGCATTCACCAAAAGCATTTCCCGGCACCAGTGCAACCTTCTCATCCAAAAGTAGCTTTTCACAGAATTCGGTTGAGGTAAGTCCTGTCTCCTTAATCGATGGAAATGCATAAAATGCTCCCATAGGCTCGAAACACTTCAGTCCTGCTTTTCTCAGTCCCTGGACAACAACCCTTCTTCTCCTGTTATACTCCCGTGCCATCATATCCACATCTTCGTCACAGTTTTTCAATGCTTCAATCGCAGCATACTGAGCTGTTGTAGGAGAACACATAACTGCATACTGATGGACCTTGAACATAGCCCCGATTATATCCCTGTGCCCAACCGTATATCCAAGTCTCCAGCCGGTCATGGCAAACGCCTTGGAAAATCCGTTGATTACTATAGTCCTGTCCCTCATTTCGGGCAGGCTGGCAATGGATACGTGCTTTGTTCCATAGGTTAACTCACTGTATATTTCATCTGAAATAACAATAAGGTCATGCTTCTTTACAACCTCGGCAATACCTTGCAGCTCCTCACCTGTCATAATAGCACCTGTAGGATTGTTCGGGTAGGATAGCATTAAAATCTTGGTCTTTGGAGTTATATTCTCTTCCAGCTGTTCTGGAGTAAGCTTAAAACTGTTTTCTTCTTTGGTTTGAATAACAACAGGCGCTGCACCAGTAAACTCTACACAAGGCTTGTATGAGACAAAGCTCGGCTGCTGTACCAGCACCTCGTCCCCCGGTCCTGCAAGTGCACGCAGTGCTATATCAATCCCTTCGCTTCCACCCACAGTTACTATAACTTCATCCTTCGGGTCGTAAGACAGGTTGTATTTTCGTTTAAGGTATCTTGAAATTTCTTCCCTCAGCTCAGCTAATCCCCAATTGGACGTATAATAGGTATGCCCTTTTTCCAGGGAATATATTCCGTATTCTCTTATCCTCCACGGCGTGACAAAATCCGGTTCGCCTACCCCTAGTGAAATGGCATCCTTCATCTCAGTAACTATATCGAAAAATTTTCTTATACCGGATGGAGGTATATTTCTGACAACAGGGTTGATTTTGTCAATAAGGCTCATAAAGTAATTACCTCCCGGTTATCAGAAATTTTATCATGCAGAATAACCCCATCATTCTTATACTTTTTCAGCACAAAATGGGTTGCAGTACTCATGACCGAATCAATAGGAGCAAGCTTTTCAGCAACGAAAAGCGCTACTTCCTTCATGGTCCTACCTTCTATAATAACAGCAAAATCAAAGCTCCCGGACATCAAATATAGTGCCTTTACCTCCGGAAAGTTATAGATACGGCTAGCAACCTTCTCAAAGCCCTGACCTCTGCTGGGTGTAACCTTTACTTCTATAAGAGCGGTAACAAGCTCTGCATCGGTTTTCTCCCAATTTACTACTGTTGTGTAACCTGCAATTACGTTATCCTCTTCAAGCTTTTTAATCATCTGCCTTAC
>JAWLGL010000030.1:0-14981 GCA_041685035.1 Clostridia bacterium | reverse complement strand
CACAGGACTTGCAGGTGGATGTACAGACCCATTCCTTGGATTTGGCCTGGTATATTCCATTGTAACAGGCGTAAGTGCAGCCCGGTCAATAGCCCTCGGCCTGGATTATGAACAGCAGATTAAAAGATATGCAGAGGCAAACAAACAGGTATATGAATACAGAATCACACTGAACAAATTCTCCAACGACAGGTTTGATGTACTTATAAAAGGCCTTGGACTCCCGCTTCTGAGAAATGTAATATATAACACCAATATAAATGTTGTAAAGCACGGTTCAAAGCTGCTTTATCTATCAAGGCGGTTCCGTAGAACAGTTTACAGGGCCAGGTCAGACTTCTTTCTTCTTAAAAGCAATACTGATAACAAGAAGTAGCAGCGGTATAAATATTTCGAACGTGTACAGGTAAAAGGGTGCAATAGTTCTCAGGAAATGCCCCAACTCGGTAGTATTCTGAAACTGTATGAGAGAAAATACAGCAATCAGTGAACCAATCGGAAAAGCAGTATGTTTGTAGTGCTGAAGCCTGAACAGGTGCGAACATAGAACGGCTGAAACATAATAGAATATCACTATCTTCAGGTAGATTCCCCCTATCCACAGAGCAATAAAAAAGGTATCAAATCTCTGAAAGAATTCCCTTATCCTTATAATCTTAATCATTTCTAGGGCAGGATACCGGAAATTTGCCGTCTCCTGCGCTGAAAATATGGCTATTGAGAGGGTGCCCAGAAGCATAAAAACCAGAAGAGCAGCCAAAGAATAAAATATTGAGCGTCCTGCGTTTTCCTTGTCCATTATCTGGGGATAGATAATCAGTAATATAACAATTTCCCCAAACCATAGAAGTATAGGCATGGAGCCCTTTAGTACGGGAACAAATCCATTCTCCAAAATCGGCAGGAAGTAAAGGAAATTCATTTTATTAAGGGTTAGTAAGACAGTGATTAACAGGAGTCCTATTCCTATGGGAAATAACAGCTGGTTCATCCTCGCTATGGTCTCCAGACCCTTTCTAACAGTAAAACCTACTGCAAGTATTGTTACAATTGAAATCACATGCATGGGTGTTCTTCTGAGAAAAACATCATTCAGCATAAAACCAAATTCTGCTAAAATAACTGCTGCTATATGTATAAAAAAGAACAGGTATAACAGACCAATTATCATACCCAGAGGTTTTCCTACAAGCCTGTCAACGTATTGAGGCAATGTCTTGTTAGGAAACCTTCCTGACAACTTTAAAATAATTAGCGCAACCGGAACAGCAGCTGCCGATGCAACTATAACCGAAATCCATGCATCCTGTTTTGCTTCGGCGGCAACCAGTGCAGGCAGGAAAACATCGGCTGTAGCTAAAACTAAGATAACAATTATCTGAAATAACTGGGCAGAATTAATTTTATTGTCGTCAAATCTTGAAATATCTATATTAACACCTCATTCACCAAATATCATTTCAGCTATAGGGCCATAGACCGATTCTATTACATTATTTGGGTTTATCTGTTGATCAAAGCTAAACAGGTAACTTACTGCATATATTGTAGAAATTGCAGTAAACGAAAGGAAAACTGCCAGGTCTTTATACTTCTTCTGCTTTATGATAGTTATCAGTTCAAAGTGTATAAATATTAGGTAAACTATAATAATAAATTCCAAACCAGGTTCCTCCTCCTGTTCACTGTTTATATTATTTGCCATAAGAGTAAATTTAAACATATGTACAGCTAAATATCCCTTCTGCTTGTAAAAAAGCCAAAAAGATTTTATACTGTAATTAGTAGAATAAATTTATTCGGTTGACTGTAAAGGGGAGTCTTTATGTCTAAGGAACTGATTTATGTTGTGGAAGATGAGCAGCATATCCAACAGCTTATCAAATACAATCTTGAAACGGCCGGCCACAGAGTATCGGTTTTCAGCGACGGGGAATCAGCTCTGGCGCACTGTGAGTCCGAGCGCCCAGGCATGTTTATCCTGGATATTATGCTTCCCGGTGTAGACGGCCTTGAGGTTTGCCGGAAACTTCGTTCCAGCACTGTCGGAAAAAATATTCCAATTATCATACTATCCGCCAAAGGTGAGGAATTCGACCGGGTTCTGGGCCTGGAGCTGGGCGCTGATGATTACATAACAAAACCTTTCAGTGTAAGGGAGCTGACGGCAAGGGTAAAAGCTCTTTTCCGAAGGTGTCACTCTTTCCTCAATTCTGATGACTCCGTAATTAGATGCGGAGATATTGTAATTGACTGCATGCGGCATGAAGTAACAAAGACCGGTATAAGAATAGACCTCCCCTTAAAGGAGTATGAGCTTTTAAAGCTTCTTGCCATGAATCCCGGAGTGGTGATGTCAAGAGAACTGCTTCTGGAAAAGGTATGGGGTTTTGATTATTTCGGCGAAACCAGGACGGTTGACGTGCATATCAGGTATCTGAGACAAAAAATTGAAGATGATGATAGTAATCCTACATATATTGAAACCGTAAGAGGAATAGGCTATAGATTTGCAGACAAGGGTGAAAGATAATGCTTACTTACACTGCCGCCGGGTTCCTGCTTGGTGCTCTATTAACTGCAGGGGTTTTATTTGGAGTATTCAGACTGAAGCAAGTTAGTCTTTCCAGATTGCTGAGTGGTAATGTGGATAGTGAAAAACTTAAGGTACGAATCGAGGAACCTGAAGTTAGGGACCTTCAACAGATGGGCTCGGAATTTGTATCCAATGTTACCCATGAACTCAAGACTCCTCTTACATCAATAAGGGGTTTTATTGAGACACTTAAAAGCGGCGCAATCGATGACCCAAAGGTAGCACACAAATTTCTGGATATTATTGATATTGAAGCAGAAAGGCTTTATCTTCTTATTAATGATATTCTGGCACTGTCAGAGATTGAAACCATGAGACATGATATTGATATGGTTAATGTGTCAATTGAAAAGGTTGTCGCCACTTCTATTGAGGTTCTTCAAGGTCAGGCTGAAAGAAAAAAGATATCCATAACCACCAGTATTGAACCCAGTCTTGAAATCAAAGCTAACAAGCATAGGATTATGCAGCTTGTAATGAACCTTATAGATAACTCAATCAAATATTCTCCCAAGGGAAGCTGGATTATGGTTGAAGCCTGTGGAAAAGGCGACAGCATACTAATGTCCTTTAAAGACTCAGGCATAGGAATCCCCAACCAGCACCTCTCCCAAATTTTCGAAAGATTTTACAGGGTTGATAAAAGTCGCTCCAGAAGTCTCGGTGGGACTGGTTTGGGGCTGTCTATTGTTAAACACATAGTGGAAATGTATAACGGAGACATAGAAGTTTTCAGTGAACCGGACAAGGGCACCGAGTTTATTATAACTCTGCCTGCCCAGGTCAAAACAGAAAACTAACCTATATTTCCATAATAATCGGCAGTATCATGGGTCTCCTCTTGGTTTTCTCATACAGGAAGTCTTTAAGCGCTTCCTTTATACTGTTCTTGAGGGTACCCCAATCCCTTACCCTCTTTGCTTCGCACTCTCCAAGTTTTGACCTGACAATACCCTTGATTTCATCTATCAGGTACTCTGATTCCCTTACATAAACAAATCCTCTTGAGATTATGTCCGGTCCGGCAATTACACAGCCCTTTTCACTATCCATGGTCACAACCACAATTATGAGGCCGTCCTCTGCAAGGTGCTTCCTGTCCCTCAGGACAATATTGCCTACATCTCCTACCCCCAAGCCATCAACAAGAATCTTTCCGGATGTTACATTTCCGTTAATCCTCGCTGAATCAGGCGACAGCTCAAGAACCTTACCTATATCCATAACAAATATGTTTTGTGAAGACATCCCTAGTTTTTCTGCGAGTGCCGCATGCTGTCTCAGATGCCTGTGCTCTCCATGTACTGGTATAAAAAATTTGGGCTTCACCAGAGTATGCATGAGCTTAAGTTCCTCCTGGCATGCATGACCTGAGACATGCGTATCTGTAATGGCATGATATATAACCTCAGCACCTTTCTTGAAAAGCTCATTGATTACCCTGGATACGAGCTTCTCATTTCCAGGAATGGGTGATGCGGAGATTATAACCTTGTCCCCTGGCATTATCCCTATCTTCTTATGCTCGGAAGCAGCCATTCTGGCTAATGCAGACATAGGTTCACCCTGACTTCCTGTAGTTATAATCACAAGCTGGTTGGGCTTATACCTTTCTATTTCATCCACGTCAATAAATACACCATCGGGCAAATTCATATACCCAAGCTTCATAGCAACATCTGCAACATTAACCATGCTCCTTCCACATATGGCAACTTTGCGCCCGAACTTCACTGCAGAATTAATTACCTGCTGTACCCTGTGGATATTTGATGCGAATGTTGCAACTATTATTCTCTGGCTGCAGTTCATAAACAGTTCATCAAAGGATTCCCCCACTGTCTTTTCAGACATGGTATATCCCTGCCTTTCGGCATTTGTACTGTCTGCAAGCATTGCCAGAACTCCCTCGCGACCCAGTTCGGCAAAACGCACCAAGTCTATTACTCCTGCATCTATAGGTGTGAAATCCACCTTGAAGTCAGAGGTGTGTATAACTGTACCTATCGGTGTAAAAATTGCAAGTGCAACAGCATCAGCAATACTATGGTTTGAGCGTATGAATTCAATCTTGAATACTCCTAGAGTAATTACATCTCCAGGTTTTACAGTATTCAGTTTTACACTACGGCGCATCTTATGCTCTTCAAGCTTATTTTCTACCAGTCCCAGAGCCAATCGTGTGCCGTATACCGGTACATTTAAGTCCTTAAGTACGTACGGCAGGGCCCCGATATGGTCCTCATGCCCGTGTGTAATGACAATAGCCTTCACTTTGTGTTTGTTTCTAGTCAGATAGGTTGTATCCGGTATAACCAAGTCTATTCCCAGCATTTCATCCTCAGGAAAGGCTATCCCGCAGTCCACCACAACAATATCTTCACCGTACTCAAAAACTGTAAGATTCTTACCAATTTCATTCAGTCCCCCAAGCGGGATTATTCTCAGTTTATTCTTTTTTTTAGTTGCCACTTTGTTACCTCCATTTTTATAATTCAACTGTTTTCTGATTGGTGCATTATAAGGACTCAAAATTACCTAAGGAAAAATGTAAGAAGTGAAATACAACACATCAAGACCCGCTCATATAAATACCTTCCGCGGCTCAAGAAAATAAACCGTTCTAAGGACAGAATTACTATCTGCATGAAAAGGATAGAATAACAGAAGGAAACTCCGTCACCGGGATGCTCATCCTTACCTTGCGTTTCTTCTGTCTACAGATACTTGCGGCTGTACTGCCTCAGGAACTTATTAACGCAGCGATACTGGCCCTGCATTGAAATTCCCAACTCACCTGTGCAAAACAGCCTTAACCTTATTACATTTTTCACCTTGCTGCCAACCGAAGTATGGGATAAACACCCATACCATTACCAACTTTTTATATTATAACACAGCCTTGGTCTTTTGAATACAGTTTTTTGCCTGTTATTTTACCTGGGAAATGAAACAGAATAAGCGCCGGGGAGTAATCCTCGGCCTCTCAAATTGCAGCAGCTTGGCTCTGTATAGAAAATTGCGACTGGGTATCCTAGTCACAATTTTTATCTGTAGTTATCTCGGTTACAATGGTCGGGTTAACCACTTCATCCCTCGTAATCTGGAGTATTTCATTCAGTGAGGCTCCCCCTGAGATTACTTCGGTAAACTCGTTAACTATATTTAATGCCTTCGCATCCCTGGAATATGTATTTATGAAGTTCTTCACATTGTTGTACAGGTCGTCCTCCGGAATAGCATTAATTTCGTCCTTCAATACCTCAGCAAATATCTGGCGCAGGTGGCAGTTATCCTTCTCCAGCTTCTCAAGCTCGGGTATTATGTGAACCGTGTCCTTGTAGATGTTATCTTCCATAAATTTTCCTCCGCGACTTCATATTGTTAGGATAATTTTTTCCGTTTTATTATTTGTTTATACTATAGTTTCTTCACAAGCCGCTTGCAATGGGCCTAAAGTTACTCTCTAGGCCTATTCCCTCTTTCTGGCTCTTCAATAATATCAAACTTTCCCCTTGACAACAAAAACAAATTAGGTGAAACGCCATAACTAAAAAAGCGTTCCACCTAATTTGTTTTTGTCAGCTCCAATCTAACCCATCACACTAGAATCCAAAGAACGGTCTTCTCCTTCTCAGCAGCTGCCTTATAAGCAGTATGGATATCAGGTCTCTGAGGAACCTTCTTCTCGGTCTTGGGAAGAATCCAGGGAAAAAGCCCCCGCCGAATCCACCAAGTCCACCAAACTGCCTGGTATCCGAATACATGTCGTAGTCTGATCCCATACCGTCCATATGGGAATTCTGCATATACTGCATATCCATTTCCTTCATATCATCTTCAGCCAACATGGGCTCAACCTCATCATATATCCTGTTGGTCATTTGATGTATCATTTCCCGGCTTGGAGCTGTCATAGTTGGATATTGAGTGTACATCATTTCGCACTCTCTCATCACCCTGGGATAGATAACATGGTAACACCTCGGATACATGGATTCTAAGTTTTCAGCAGGATACTGCATCATTGGAGAATATGCGCTTGGCAAGCCTGCCATATCCATATATTCTTGATACTGGTCCATAATTGCCCTCCTTAACACTAAATTTTTTGATATTTAGTAATATAGTATGCAGGAGATTTTATATGGTTACTTTTTCAATCATTTATGTTTACCCATCCACTGCCCTGTTCCTGTTGCAGAAAAAAACTTCCTATTGTATAATTTACTGGTGGTCGGATAAACAGGCTTCTTGGATTCAGAAGGAGTTTTTTTATCTGAATCTTAGAAGCCGTTATCCAGGAACTTATCGCCACTTATCTATAATATTGAAGCTGGAATCTTAGTGGCGTTTAGTTATCGGGTAAAGAAGATATGGAGGATTCTATGAAACTGGGTATTGTTGGCCTGCCCAATGTTGGGAAAAGTACGCTGTTTAATGCAATAACCAAAGCAGGAGCGGAATGCGCAAATTATCCGTTCTGCACCATTGAACCGAATGTTGGTGTAGTAAGCGTTCCGGATACCAGGCTCGGAGTTCTCGCCAAAATGTATAATCCGGAAAAGGTAACTCCTGCAGTAGTGGAGTTTGTCGATATTGCCGGGCTTGTGAAGGGAGCAAGCAAGGGTGAAGGGTTGGGAAACAAGTTCCTGTCACATATCCGGGAAGTAGATGCAGTAGTACATGTAGTCAGGTGCTTTGAGGATTCAAATATCGTTCACGTCGATGGAGGTATTGACCCACTGAGGGATATTGAAACTATAAATCTTGAGCTCATATTCTCAGACCTTGAGGTTCTTGAGAGAAGGATTGACAGAACCAGAAAAGCAATGAAATCCGGAGATAAAAAGCATACAATTGAATTGGAAACACTTGAGAAGCTTAAAGAAACTCTCGAGAAAGGAATACCTGCCCGCTGTCTGAAACTTGACAAAACTGAACTCGAAGTGGCAGAACAGGCCTTTCTGCTGACGTCCAAACCGGTTCTGTATGTAACAAATATCTCTGAAGACCAGGTATCCAATCCTGAACAGAATTCCAATTACAAAAAGGTATTGGATTATGCCAATAAAGAAGGTTCCGGGGTTATCAGCATCTGCGCAAGCATAGAAGAGGAAATTGCTTCCCTGGAGGAAGAAGACAGAACAGCATTCCTGGAAGATATGGGACTCTCTCAGTCGGGCCTGGACAAGCTTATACAGGCAGGATATAAACTGCTTGGACTCATTAGTTTTCTGACCGCCGGTGCTCCTGAGGTTCGCGCCTGGACAATAACCAAAGGCACCAGGGCCCAACAGGCCGCCGGTAAAATCCACAGCGATATAGAAAGAGGCTTCATCAGGGCTGAGATAATAGCCTTTGATGATTTGGTCAAATGCGGCTCCATGCCGGCTGCGAAGGAAAAAGGCCTTGTTCGCTCTGAGGGTAAGGATTATATTATGCAAGATGGTGACGTTGTACTTTTCCGCTTCAACGTATAGAATAAAATTCCTTAGATACCCGCTTCTTTTCATATTGACATTCGAGCCTATTTGTTCTATACTATAATTTGCGTCCAGAAATGGGCCTTTAGCTCAGCTGGCTAGAGCGACCGGCTCATAACCGGTTGGTCCGGGGTTCAAATCCCTGAAGGCCCACCATTATGGAGGGGTTCCCGAGTGGCCAAAGGGGGCAGACTGTAAATCTGTTGGCACCGCCTTCGGTGGTTCAAATCCACCTCCCTCCACCATAAAAAAAGAATTGCAATCTAGATTGCAATTCTTTTTTTATTCTATGAATACTCCTGCAAATTAATTTCTGAATATCCAGCAAATCATTTGGGAAATATATTTTAGAAGATATTTACTTTGTAATCTAGGAGGATTTATGGAATACTTGATACTGGCTGTCATTGGATGGGTAATAGTTTTTGCGCTTATTCCCTTTGAAAGGATTAAGCAGATTGCTCTTGTGCCTGTAATATCATTTATCTGGCTGCTTATAGTGGATACCGTTTCAGTCAGTCTTGGGTATTACACCTATAAACATATATTGATTCCTATAGGTAATGTCCCCTTCTTTCATCTGTTGGCCGGAGCTGCGGCAGGAACTCTGATAGTTAATTGGCTTAATGCCAGCCCTTGGTCAAAAATCCTGGCTGTATTGATTGCAGGTACAGGAATTGTCATATTAGAAAATATTTATGCTCAGTTCGGAGCATTTGCATATATACGTGCAGACGTCGCATTAGGTATTATCCATAGTATAGCTGCTTTCTCAATCCTAATTTGGCTGTGCCTAGGAATTGTTGGGAAAGAAAATATCTATTATGGAAAGAAATCTCGCTTAAACCTCAAGAGTCCTGCATAACTTGCTACGCAAAGAAATTCGGCACGTTTATACCCATATGGTTCAAAAATCTCTCCAGCGCAGCAAACCCTCTGGCAATAGGGTCGGCAAAAAGAAGCAGTCCGGCAAAGAAATATATTGTATAGTTTGCAAGCGCGTCCAATGCTTCAGTTATTGCCAGGACAACCACAAACATAATATATAAGACTATTGTAAAGAACAGGAATTCTGTGAATAGTTGGTCGACTGAAACCTTCCACAGCTCAACGAATTCATTCCACGGCATACCTATCAGAGTATCAAGTATCTCCATACCTTTTTCCCCCTTACAAACAGGATTTTTGGATTCAGGTGGAGTTTCTCCAGCTGAATCTTAGAAGCCGTTATCCAGGAACTTATCGCCACTTATCTATAATATTGAAGCTGGAATCTTAGTGGCGGTTAGTTATCGGACAAACAGGATTTTTGGATTCAGGTGGGGTTTTTCCAGCTGAATCTTAGAAGCCGTTATCCAGGGACGTAGCGCCGCTTCTCCCCCACCTGAACAAGAGCAGAGTCTTAGCGGCGGTAGTCATCGGACAAATTATTTACTATCTTTTTAAACGTATTGCCGCGCTCTTCAAAGTTCCTGAACATATCAAAGCTTGCGCTGGCGGGAGATAGTATGACAACATCTCCAGTCCTGCTTTCATTATAAGATATTCTGACTGCTTCTTCAAGAGATTTGACTTCATGTATGGGAATCTCCGGCTTCACATCCTGCCTGCGGCACTCTTCCAGATATGCATCCCTGATTTTAGGACCGGTCTGGCCAAGAAGTACCAGAGCCTTGACCTTCTTTAGAATAATTTCACCCATCTGGTCATAGGGTATTTTCTTATCATATCCGCCGGCTATCAGAATGACTTTTTCAGGCAGTGAGTTTAGTCCGGCTGTCGTCCTGGCAGGACTGCTGGCTATGGAATCGTTGTAGAATTTAACTCCATTCAACTCCCTTACCAGCTCGATTCTGTGTTCAACACCGGCAAATGTTCGAGCAACATGCCTTATACTCTCCGGCTTCACCAAGGTATAGACCGCTGCTATGGCAGCAAGGTAATTCTCAACATTATGAAATCCCGGTATGCGTATCTCCTCAGTACCAATAATATCGGTTTCCACCTCTCCGGTATTTACTACTATCCTGCTGTCCCGTACAACCACTCCTTCAACATAGCTTGCCCGGCTGAAGAAGATACACCTCCCCCTGCTCTCCTTCTCCATATCCCTGGTTATCATGTTGTCGTAGTTAAGTACCAGTATGTCGTCTGAATCCTGGTACCGGTAAATATTCTTCTTGGCTTCAATATATTCATCCATAGACTTGTGCATATCGAGGTGGTTTGGGGTTACATTGGTTACTACTGCCGTATTTACACTCTTTGAAATGGTCTGGAGCTGGAAACTGCTTAGCTCCAGTACCACCTTGTCCTCGGGTCTGATTTCATCTATCCTGTCAAGCAGCGGGGTACCTATATTTCCTCCCAGCCAGGTTTTATAACCTTCCCGGGAAAGAAATTCATGAATCAATGTAGTAGTAGTGGTTTTCCCGTCACTGCCGGTAACACCAAATGTATAGGTCGGGCAGAGGTCCAGGAATACCTCCATCTCCGAGGTTATCTTTGACCCCTCCTGCCGCGCTTTTACAAGCTCGGGAATATCATGTCGCATCCCCGGAGTCCTGAAAACTATGTCATAGCCTGTCAATCTGCTGAGGTAATCAGCTCCAAGTGAGAACAGTACTCCGGATTCCTTGAGTTCTTCATAAATCTCTCCCAGCTGGTCAGATGTCTTTCTGTCAAAGGCTGTAACATTTACCCCCAGCCTGGACAGGTATTTAATTAACGGCATATTACTAACACCTATGCCTATTACAGCTACGTTCTTGTTTTTTATGTACTGCTTAAACTGGTTAAGCTTTTGATTTACGAATCCTGGGTCCGACATGCATATCCTCTCCTGATAATTAATGCTGACTATTCAATTTTACCATAAATATCTGCTGTCTATACAACTATATATTATTGGGTTATATAGTATTTAAGACGTTTAGGAAAACAAATTAACCACTCATAAGGACTGCGAAATGCTAATCTGCAGTAAAATTTCACTGACCTATAAGGAATACATCTGAGCAAAGTGCTTTCTATGTTACTTCAAGCTGCAGAAGAAATGAATTAACCAGCGAATAAGTTTGCGGAGAAATCTTAGACAAACAGGATTCTTGGATTCAGGAGGAGTATATCTCCGACTGAACCTTAGAAGCCGTTATCCAGGGACGTAGCGCCGCTTGTCTATAATATTAAAACTGGAGTCTTAGCGGCGGTAGTCATCGGATAAACTATGCAAAGTTATGCTAAATTTCAGGAAGAATTGACAGGACGTCAATTCTAGGAATTACTGAGCCACGATGGCAAATTAATTCCGGTCTGAAATTTAGTGTGACAAGCATTCAGTTTATCTGATTTCGTAGTCCTTATGAGCGGTTAATCATTTTCTCTGCAAGCGCTTACCTATGCTATTGAAATTTTACGGAAGATTCTACCGAGCAAAATCCCAGCAGTAGCCACGGGCTACTCATTGCTTGATAATTTATTTCCCTCACGTTTATTTCACAAGTCAACTATATATTATTAATACATACATGTACGTTGACACCAACACCCTCTTGATTTATGGGTATGAATATGCTAGTATAATTAAGCAACGCCGAAGTGGTGGAACTGGCAGACGCGCCGGACTCAAAATCCGGTGTCCGCGAGGACATGTGGGTTCGACCCCCACCTTCGGCACCAAAAACCCCAAAGGTTTAAACCTTTGGGGTTTTTACTCATGAACAAGGCAGCTTAACGACTGAGGTATCCAACCTTCGCCATATGGCTCACCAGTTTTTTTACATATTCCTCATCTATCTCCGGCCACTTTACACCCAGCTGCTCCAGGTACTTCTGCGTAATGCTTGAATCAACCGTGGTTGTGCTGCTGTAGGAAATATCACTGTCATCTGTGATGTAATTAACTATTCCGCCAAGCAGCTTATGTTTGTCCTCCGAACAGCACACCTCCCTGACATACTGTCTGAACTCATCGTTATTCATTACCCTGGTTTTTATTCCATAACCGGCTGTTATTTCTAATAACTCTCCAGCTTTAATGGTATTGTGGTTAAACAGGTGAAACACCTGCCCGCCTGATTCCCTTGTGAGCAGTATATTTACAAGAGCCTCACTGCAGACATCTACAGGAGTAAATTCCAAATCCATATCCTTTATGTCGTGAGAGATGGCGCCCAGTCCAATAAACGACTTGATAGCCCTGTAGTTGGCATTCTCGTCTATGTTGGGCTGGAAGCATCCGTCCGTATGCCTTCCTGTTAAAATTCCTACCCTGTATACTGATGCATCCAGACCTTCATTCATTGCCTTAAACACCAGATTCTCCGCCTCAAACTTGCTTCTTACGTACACATTGTCGCTGTAGTTCTGGCCAACGTAAAAATCATCCTCTGAAAATCTCTGCACTGAATTATTTGAGCTTATAGGATATTTCCCTGAAACTGCTACGGTTGATACATGATTGAGCTTCTTATTGAACTCAGATGCAAATTTAATTATTCTTTCTGTCCCATCCACATTCACTTTTTTAAATTCTGAATAATTACCATAGTGCTTTACCAGGGCGGCAGCATGCACAATTACATCAACCGTTTCTCCCAATTCCTTATATTTCTTAGCAGATAAACCGAAATTATCAAGAGTAACATCCCCTCTTACCAGATGGATTCTGCTCCCCAGCAGGCCTTTGTGTTTCTGGAAGGAATAGAAGTCCAACAGCTCTGAAAGACGCTTCTCAATTTCATTTTTATTCTTTCCCCTGACAAGACAGTAAATATCTGCATCGGCAGTAGTCAGCAGTTTATCCAGAACATGAATACCCAGGAACCCTGTCACTCCTGTTAGAAATATATTCTTGTATTTCAGCCTCTTGGTTCCTACTTTGTCTGGTCTTTTTACAGGTATCCTGCCTGCAATATCTAGCTTGACAGCTTCTGCCGCTTCAGTCGTATCCCCTTTAATCTTTTCTGCAAGTTTCCATATGGTAGGACATTCATAGAAATCCTGAGTGGTCAATTTCCAGTTGTACTGCAGCAAAGCAGTCTGGATTTGGATAACCATAAGTGAATTGATACCAAGTTCAAATAAATTGTCATCACGTCCGATATTTCCTTCTCCCAATGCCTTTGAAAAAATCTGGAGAAGTGTTTGTTCAACCTTGTCTTCCACGCCTTCATTATTAACCTTTTCCCCTTCATCTTTTTCCGGATCATTTATCCAATGGTGCTGTCTCTCAAAGGGATATGTAGGTAAAGGTATTCGCCTTGGAGAGTTTTCCGAGTATAGTATATTCCAGTCTATTTCAAGTCCCAGCACCCAGAGCTGGGCCATCTTTTTATAATTCTTGTGTGCAATCAAACTTTTGATAAATTCTTCGGCTTCTTCACCTTCTGTTAGAAGGTCCAGTTTTGTTTTACTGTCATTAGCATTATCCTGGAAGAGGTTGTTTACATTATTCTGGCCGCTGCAGTACTTCATCAAGGTTTCCTTTAACTCCTCCATGCTTGACGCTAATACTGCCAGACGTTCTTCCATTTCCTCACGTCCGACCTGAAGTGTGTAGGCCATATCAGTCAGGGAAAATGCCGGATTCCTCTCTATGTATTCAGCCATCTTTCTTGCATACTCTTTCAGCCTTTCCTCATTTTTGGCAGAAATTATAATTATCTGAGTTTCTTGAGCCTGGTCGGGAGCTGTAGTCTCAATATCTTTGTATTCCTCAAGTACAACGTGTGCGTTAACACCGCTTATACCAAATGCACTAACCCCTGCACGCCGTGGAACAATCTGCCCTTGATCATCAGTTATGCTTTCCCATTGTCTAGCCTTATCCAGGATATAGAACGGACTGTCTTTTAAACTTATATGTGGATTCAGTTCTTTAAAATGGAGGATGCCCGGAAGCTTCTTATGCTTCATGGCCAGTATGACTTTAAGAATTCCAGCAACTCCCGAAGCAGCCTCAAGATTACCGATATTGGTTTTTACCGAACCTATTGCACAATACGCTTCTCCGGGTACAGCTTTTCCGCTCTTTTCGTAAAGCCTGTGGAAAGCTTTCTTCAGTCCTTCTACCTCAATAGAATCCCCCAGGTTTGAGCCGGTTGCACTGGTCTCAATATACCCTATGGTACTGGGGTTAATATCTGATTTTTCCCAGGCGCTGAATACCACATCTGCCTGTGCATTGGGATTGGATGCCACCAGGGAACTAGTATGCCCACTGTGGCTTACTGCGCTTCCCTTAATTACAGCATGAATGTAGTCCCGTTCAGATATGGCTTTGCTGAGCGGCTTTAATAGGACTGCTCCTACTCCTTCCCCTCTTACAAAGCCATCCGCACTCTTATCAAATACTTTACATTTTCCGTCCTTTGAAAGTATTCCCGCTTTGTCGAACAGTATATTTGTTGTAGGGCTTAACATTACGTTAACCCCTCCTGCAATGGCCATTTCACAGTTGCCTTTTCGGATTTCCTCAACTGCGCGATGAACTGCTATTAGAGAACTTGAGCATGCTGTGTTAACAGGTTCACTCGGACCGTTAAAATTAAAGAAGTATGATATCCGGTTAGCTAAATATGATGTTATCATTCCTGTAAGCATCTGAGCCTGAATCTCTACACCATAGTCTTTCAGAAGGCTGTTATAGTCTGAACTGGCTGCTCCGACAAAAACACCTGTCCTTGTTCCTGACAAGGCCGAGGCCTTATATCCTGCATCCTCAATGGTCTTCCAGACGGTCTCCAGGAAAATACGCTGCTGCGGGTCCATTAGCTCGGCTTCCTTATGGGAAATATCCAGATAAACACCACCGTTCTCTGTACCTCTTCCCGCATTTATCTCTTTAAAAATAGCCCTGGCAACTACATCCCTGGCATCAAGTTCCATTTTATCAGGGG
>JAWLGL010000253.1:0-2750 GCA_041685035.1 Clostridia bacterium | reverse complement strand
GTCTTCTGTTTCACCGACGCCGTTTGCAAAATGCACTCCAGCAGTTACTCCCTTATAGCTTTTATTTGGAGCAAATATCTTTGGCACTTCAAATCACCTACCTATCAGATTTTGTTTAAGAATAAAGGCAGGAGACATAGCCCCTGCCTGGTACTACTTAATTATTATTTGGTTACTACCCTACTGGACCTTTATTCCTCTGAATACTCCAGCTGCTTTGGTAGCCTTTAGAACAACTGCAGCCACCATTTCAACTTCACCCTTCTTTACTGCGCCAGCAGTCTTGAAGTCAGGCAGCCAGAAGTTGACCGGCAGCTGTCCCGAAGGAGATACAGCATGGAACCCATCCAATCCCACTCTTGCTGCATAAAGGTCTGTGAGACCCTGCTCATCAGCTTCAACAGTTGTACTGCCGTCAAGGTCACTCTCGTAGATGGGTACTACAGGGTCGTTTGAGCCCGGCTTTGCTCCAAGGTCGACCAATACGATATTATCGTATGCATCTACCTTCCTTCCGAACGCATCCTCGCTCTGTGTTAGATATCCTGCTCTCCTTGCAACTGCCTTAATCTTTGTGATAAGCTTGCTGTTACCCATCAGAGAATCAGGTTTTCCGTCAAGAAGAGCCAGAAACTCGTCCAGCTTATCCAGAAAAAACTTATAGTTGCTGTCAACAGCGCTTGAGGTCGAAAGGTCGATTACATTATCACCGGTATTGAACTCTGTGGATGAACCAGCTATTGCCTTATCCAGCCCGTCAAAAGCGTTTGCATCTACACCGGTGTCACCATTTATAACGGTGTCGCAGAACAAAGCTTTTGCAGCCTTAATCTTCTGTTCCATCTGGAATGTTACCTCGTTGACTATACCTCCCATGTTCGCAATTACACGGTCGATTTCAAAGCTTCCACCGAATACCTTAAGGTCAACGGTGAACTGCTCTTTCTCAGCTTCCTGAGCCTCATACTCGTTATTGAGCGCCCTGAATCCAGCTGTAGGCTGTGTCTTCACCCTGTTGTAGCCGTACGTCATTGTTGCTCCACCACCTACAGGTGAAACAACGTCATCGAATATCATTCTGTCAAGAATGAACGAACTCTTCCTGAACTCATCGATGACCTTCTGGTACAACTTATCCTGAGTATTTAGTTTTGCCTGAGCAAGTGTTACTGGCATTCATATCATCTCCTTATTTATTGTTATAGTGTTGAGCTACTGCTTCCCCAAGGGAATTTGGTTCAGTCTGATGATTATGGCTTCCGGGAGGATTCGCTCCGTGGCTCGATGATGCACTATCATCAAACAGGTATCCATCACTTTCCCTAAGTACCTTTATCTGCTCTTCAAACCCCTGAAGGTTATCCCCATCGAGCTTAATATCATCAGTCTTCAACAAGGCTTTTATTGCCTTAATGTTCTTCCCTTTAGCATTAGCAATAGCATTCTCCAGAGCATGGTCAAAGGCTTGTTGCTTGAGCTTTACTTCATACTCCTCAACTGCCTTTTTATTGTTTTCCATCAGTTCATCAATCTGCTTCGTGAGCTCTTCGTTGCCTCTGGCCTCCTTCCCCAGCTCTTCAAGCTGTTTGTCTCTTTCGTCAATCTGCTTTTTCAAGTCATTCTTTTCAGTATTTACTGCATCAAACTTGTCTTTTGGTATGTAACTTCCGTCATTAATCAGCAGGGAGATGTCCTTGCCATCTTTCCCCTTACCTTTTAAAGCTTCAATTACTTTCCCATAAAGCTCTTCTCCCAAAAGTTCCTTCAAATCCATATCTATTCTCCTTTCCTACTAACCTTTTTATAGTGGTCGGCCCCACCGTAGAAATTCGTTTTTGGACGGAACCTTTAAAACCGCAACAAAAAAGACACCTTCGAGTGCCTCAGGTACTTATTTGACCTTGATTGTAAGTGCATCTATCGTTATGCCAGACTGCACAACCTTCTTTGGGACATTCCAGGAAAGTATATTCTTCAACCAACACTTCCTGGTAGCCTTTTATTACACCAACTTCCTCATTTACAAGGTCATTATTGTATTGTTTGACATACTTAACTGCCTTATGGTTATACGGACATATCATACTACCCTACTTTCAATCAAGAATGACACCCAAGCGAGTTTCTACTGTATGACAAACTAAGATATTTATTTATCCTTCTTAATAAGTTCCTTCATTTTCTCAGACTCCGGCGGATTCTTACCGTAAACCTTGCGATGTTTCTCCCTGTCCTCCTTGTAGTTTTCCTCTAATGTTTTACTGTAGTCAGGCATATTATCAACTAAATCTACACCTATGGGTTCCTTATTCTTCATCTTTCCTTACCCTCCTATACTCCCATCCATGTTTTTGGGCAAAATGTTCTATAGTTTTATTCGAGTGTTCATACCAGGCTTCTTCATTGGACATTTCACCTTTTAAAACTTTATTGCGGTAGTAGTCAAAGTCTATTGTCCTTGCAATACTGTACTCGTCAGCAATGCGATATATCTCCTCTTTCCTAGGCCTCCATCCATTGCCAATCTTTAAGGTATATATGGTTCCATTATGTCCGGCTACTGTGATAAAGTTTATCGACTCGAACCGAGCTAATACCATCATGTCAGCATCGGAGAAACTTGAACTTCCAGGATGATTATGCAGTGAGACCAGGCTGTTGGACTCAGAATTATACATAACATCAACAAGTTCATCAGGGAATACTACCCTTCTTTTCTCTCCCAATATATCTTCATAGACTTCTAAGCC
>JAWLGL010000029.1:0-15282 GCA_041685035.1 Clostridia bacterium | reverse complement strand
AAGCAGATAGATTACGGTGAAGCCGGAAGAGAGGGAGACATGACCGTTCCTATAAACGAGTTCCTTGCCGAGGCAAAGAAGGAACTTGCTCCGTGGGGTGTTGCGGTTTCTGCAGATGTTTTCGGAATAATAACCACTAATATTGGTGATATTGAAAAGATTGGCCAGGACCTCGAAACAATCAGCAGGGACATAGACTATATATCTCCTATGGTTTATCCATCACATTATGGAGTAGGACAGTATGGATTTGCAAAACCAGACCTTGAACCATATAAGGTAGTGCACAAAAGCCTTTCAACAGCTAAGGAAAGGCTGGATAAAATGGAAGGGCATAAGGCTAAAATCAGGCCGTATCTCCAGGATTTTACTGCATCCTGGCTGGGAAGTGGATACTATAAGAAATATACTGCTCAGGATGTAAGGGCACAGATTCAGGCGACATATGACTGCGGACTTGAAGAATGGATTCTGTGGAACGCAAATAACAGGTACAGTGAAAGTGCACTGCTGCCTAAGTAAGAAGCAATGAAAACCGCCTCAAGGCGGTTTTTTTATTCCTCGCTCCCTAGCAGCACAGGCTGAATCTGTTTTCTTTGAAGCGCTTCTATAATAGTATCGCCCATCAGTTCCATTTTGGCTACTACAGAGTTATACTTACCTTTCGGACTATCCTGACGGAAGGGTATAAAGAAAACATTCTTTGCATTCAACAATGTGCCAAGATTTGCCGCATTTATTCCAAGGCCGTCATTGGTTGATATACCAACCACTACCGGCTTATTATTCCTTAACTGGGCTTTGGCAGCCATGGTAACCGATGTATCTGTAATACCGTTGGCAAGCTTTGCAAGGGTATTACCTGTACAGGGCGCAATCACCATAATATCTAGAAGTGATTTGGGTCCTACAGGCTCTGCACCAGTAATGGTTGAAATTATTCTTTTTCCGGTTATTTCTTCTATTTGTTCAATAAAATCCTCTGCACTGCCGAAACGTGTATCTGTATTGTATGTATTCTCAGACATTATAGGTAACACCTCAGCGCCGTCATCAACCAGCCTGCGTATCTCAGGGATAACTTTTGTAAAGGTACAGAATGAGCCTGTCAGTCCTACTCCGACTTTAATGTCCTTCAACCGCATTGATTCTACCCCCGCTTCTAGTAATGTAAACTAAACTTAGTACTACATAATATTTCAGAATAGTAAAATCGTGCTTGTATTCAACATAAATGTCAAAAGAACCGTCCCCTTGACATATTCTCTATTTTAATAATCGTTAAGCTATTCAATTACAACTTTTTTTATGTTCTCATTCTCATTCTTCTGCACTACCCTCCACAGAAGCGTCGCAGCCTCAGCTCTGGTCAGCTTACCCTGTGGACGGAAAGTACCGTCCTCATAACCTGATATCAATCCATTGTTCTTTGCTGCCAGAATGTACCTGCCTATTTCATCGGAGGATATGCTTCCGGCATCCTTAAAAGCATCACGTACATCTTCTCTGGTTATTCCATCTATACTATACCCCATTGCCTTAACCAGAGCTACCGCGATATCTTCTCTTAAAGCCTCTTCACTGGGTTTATAGAATTTCTGTCCCGTAGCCGTGTTTATGTATCCTGTAAGGTAACTCTTTGATGTTTCTACAACCCGGTATGCCCAATGGTCTTTGCCCACATCTGCAAAAGTCTGAACACTGGGCAGCGTCTCCTTTATGTTGAGTGTCTTAACCATTATTTTGGCGAATTCAGCCCTGGTGATTTTACCCTCAGGTCTGAACGTACCATCCTCGTATCCAGCAATTATTCCTCTCTGGGCCATACCGTTTATTGCATCAAGTGCCCATTTGTATTTGTCACCGACATCCTTGAATTCCGATACTGTACTTGCAGCTGCAACTGTTATTTTTAAATCATTCTTCTCCGGCTCACCTTCTTCTGATATCTCATAGTAGAATCTTAGGGTGTCTTTATTCTTTCTGTCAGAAGCATCGGCAGCAACTACATAAAGTGTATGTCTTCCTTCAAAGTCTTTCGGAACCATTATTGCTTCTTCCACCTTATTACTTTCATATGTCTGGATTTCTTTTGCATTCTTACTGCTATCCCAGTAGTATTTCAACTCAGAAATTCCGTTTTCATCCTCTGCTATTATATTAATCATCGCCCCGGCCCTTATCTCTATTCTCTTGTTCTCCTCACCGGGTTCTGCCTTTACTGTAGGATCTGTCTTGTCATTCTTCTTTTTTGCTACCTCTTCATTTTTTACCTGATAGTAGAATCTGACTGTGTCTTTATTCTTTCTGTCAGAAGCATCGGCAGCAACTACATAAAACGTATGTTTTCCTTCAAAGTCTTCCGGCACAGCTATTGTCTTTGTTACCTTTTTGCTTCCGGCTGGCTGGACTTCTTTTGCATTTTTACTGCTGTTCCAGTAATATTTCAGCTCGGAGAGTCCGCTTTCGTCCTCTACTGTCAGCTTAATCATACCTCCGGCATCTATCTCCACTGTCTTATTCTCCGTGCCGGGTTCTGCAACTACTTTGGGGTCTGTCTTGTCATTCTTCTTCTTGGCTACCTCTTCATTCTTTACCTGATAGTAGAATCTGACTGTGTCTTTATTCTCTCTGTCGGAAGCATCGGCAGCAATTACATAAAGGGTATGTCTCCCCTCAAAGTCTTCCGGCACTTCTATTGTCTTTGTTACCTTTTTGCTTCCGGCTGGCTGGACTTCTTTTGCATTTTTACTGCTGTCCCAGTAATATTTCAGCTCGGAGAGTCCGCTTTCGTCCTCTACTGTCAGCTTGACCCTATCTCCGGCCTCTATCTCCACTGTCTTATTCTCTTTACCGGGGTCTGCAACTATTGTAGGGTCTGTCCTGTCATCTTCTTTTTCTTCAACTACTTCTTCCTCTTCTTTAACTATCTCTTCATTTTCTACCTGATAGTAGAATCTGACTGTGTCTTTATTCTCTCTGTCAGAAGCATCGACGGCAACTACATAAAGCGTATGTTTTCCCTCAAAATCTTCCGGCACCGCTATTGTCTTTGTTACCTTATTGCTTCCGCCTGTCTCGATTTCTTCTGCATTTTTACTGCTGTCCCAGTAATATTTCAGTTCAGAGAGTCCGCTTTCGTCCTCTACTGTCAGCTTTACCCTGTATCCGGCATCTATCTTCACGGTCTTATTCTCCGTACCGGGGTCTACGGTTATTTCGGGTTTGGTTTTATCTTCTTTCGCAGTGTCGTTTGTATTACTTGAGCTATTATTTGCCAGAGCAACAACTTTTACGGCGCACATAGCCTTGCCCATATTGCTCCAACTGCCTATTTTAACCGCAAATAGCAGTGAATATGTTCCGGGTTCCGCATCCATTACATAGCTTCTGCTAATTCTGGCGTGCGCTGATGTACCTTCCTTAACTATAAAGTCTTTTATGACTTCTTCAGCATCGTTTCCTTTCCTTAGCGTCAGGGCTTTCCAATCAATTTTATCTGTCGGCGTGCTTTTATCTGTAAAATTGAATTTTTTCCCTTTCTCAATTACCAGATACGGATGTTCGTTTTTAAATCCGGATACATCAAAGTACGCCTGAGGCTTCGGCTGATTTGACGTGGTGCCGGTAGAATTTCCGCTGCTGCTTGAAGTACCCGTATTTTGGTTGGATTGGCTTGCGGGCGCCACAACTTTAATCTTTTCAGTCTTTGTACTCATATTCTTTGAGCTTCCTATTTGAGCTGAAAATACCAGCGTATATGTTCCCTCCGATGCATCCATCTTGTATGTTCCGCTGAAGCTCTTACAGCTTGAAGTGCCCCTTGCTTCTCCAAACTTCTTCATACTCAAATCAAAATCGTCGCTCCTTGCCAGATAGAGTATCTTGTAATCTATTTTCCCGGAAGGGGTGCTTGTATCAGTAAAAGTGAAATATTTCCCCTTTTCAATAACATAATAACTGCCTGATTTATTAAAACCGGTTAGTTTAAAGGAAGCTGTAGGTTTTTGAGAACTTGTGCTTGTACCTGTACTTCCTGATAATGAGCTGGTATTGCTATCCTTCACCGATATCGGTCCATATATCTGACAGAAATCAGTTTTATCACAGTAAAGCCTCACATAATAGCTTCCGCTCTTTTTCAGAGTGAAGGTTACTGTATGCCGGCCGGTTGTGGTGGTGGAAACCCCATTGGCAACCGAACCATCCGTACTCGTTGCCGAAGGATATCTGTCAAACACTCTCCATCCTAGTTTTCCGTACTTTCCATCGTAGGGAGGGTACGTGATATCATTATGGGTTACAATTAACGTTACCCTGTCACCCATATTTACAGTTCCGCTGGGCAATCTTGTAACTGTGAAGTGGCTATATGTACGTTCATATGCATAAGATGCCCCGCTGATAACTAAACCAACAAGGGTAAATAAAACCAAAAATAACCTTGCAAGATTTCTTCGCCCCATGATTATACCTCCCGCTCAAAGAATTAACCCCATAGACTAATTATAGCAGATTCAGGTATTGTAGTAAATTGTCAAAATACACAAAAAAATGTAATTAAATTATACATTATGCACAACTCAATTACATTTTTTAGAATTTGTCTGTCAAGGGGACGGTTCTTTTGACATTACTAAAATCTAACTTCATACCCTCCTGTCTGTATCTTCTCCACTACCGACTTTGTGTGTTCCTTGTCTCTGGTGTCCAGGACCATATCAACCTCTGCATAGCCGGGACTTATACCATCCTTAATCCTGTCATGCAGAATAGAATAAATATTCACTCCTAGTGAATTCAGCAGCTCCAGTACACCCTTAAGTTGGCCCGGTTTGTCGGGAATAACCACCCTGAGTTCAACCCTTCTTCCCTGCTTTATTAAACCTTTGTCAATTATCAGCTGCAGCATATTCAGGTCAATATTCCCTCCTGTCAGCACAACTCCTATTTTTCCAGAGACATTGACCTTTTTGGCAATAAATGCGGCCAGAGCCGCTGCCCCAGCCCCCTCTACAACCAACTTAGACCTTTCCAGAAGCCATAGTATAGCTGAAGAAACCTCATTGTCCGAAACAACCACCACCTGGTCAACCATTTCCCTTGCAATGGAGAAAGGTAGTTCTCCAGCAACCTTAACTGCTATGCCATCAGCCAGTGTATGCTTACCTTCTGCATCGACTTTCTTGTCATTTTCAAGAGAAAGCTTCAACGAGTTATAGCCCTCTGCCTCTACTCCAATGATTCTGACCGATGGGTTAATATTTTTAACTGCAGCCGCAATACCCGAGATTAATCCTCCACCGCCAACAGGGACTATAATTGCGTCCAAATCAGGCACATCCTCCAGCATTTCCAGCCCTATTGTCCCTTGGCCGGCAACAATATCCGGGTCATCATAAGGATGTATGAAAATCATCCCATCTGAAGCAATCTCCATAGCAGCATCTCTTGCCTGCTCCAGATTCTTTCCACGCAGTATCACTTCAGCTCCGTAATTCTTTGTAGCCATCATCTTTGCAATAGGAGCATATTCGGGCATTACTATGACCGACCTTACTCCGAAAAGTGAAGCTGCATGGGCAACTCCTTGTGCATGGTTGCCGGCAGAGACAGCAACAATTCCTTTTTCTCTTTCTTCATCAGTTAGTTTCGCAATCTTGTTGTACGCTCCGCGAATTTTAAACGAGCCGGTCTTCTGTAGATTTTCTGTTTTGAGATAAATACTGCTGCCGGTAATATCGCTGAATGCTTTTGAAACAGCAAATTCTGTTCTATGTATAACTCCTCTAAGAAGTCTTTGCGCTTCAAGGATATCCTCGAATTTAACCATAGCACGTAACCTCCAGGTATTATTTTCTCTTCTGTAAATTATTTTATGTCAGCAGGAAGAATATTTCAAAGGTATTAATACGCTGTCAAGGGGACGGTTCTTTTGACATTACCTTTAATGTCAAAAGAACCGTCCCCTTGACAGTCCCTCCTTTGACAGGAATGCTTGATAACACGTTAATATTTTATATGGTTTTGGAAATATATATTTATATGGAGGAGATAATTATGCTCAACAATCTTGAACAATCAATAATACATCGGATAGAAAGCCTGAGTGGGTACTCTCCGTCCGAGCAGAAGGAACTGGATGGTTTTATGCTTAATGTAATAAAAAAGATTAATGACCATGGAGAAGCAGATGGTATAATCACCATCTCGGCTCCATCCGACAGAATTGCTCAAACAGCCCAATACCTTCTGTCCAGCAATGGTATCAGTTCCTCGCTCTGTAAAAACATCCTTGCCATACACCTCAACCACTAAGGTATTACTCATACTGAAGCTTATGAATTAGGCTTCTGGAAACAAAACAAATTTTTGCTTGTGGTAATAGTTGGTGAAGTAGTATAATAGTATTTATGAAGTAACTCCAGTTATGATGTGGTATGCATTGAGGCAATTGCCCGAGCAGTATTAACAAACGCCTGAAATAAGGCATGTTATAGGATTGGTCCAACTTAAGACTTTTTCAATTGCGGCCGCAGTATTAAAAATTTCAAGGAGGGACGTTAATGAAAAAAAGATTGACAAGATTTCTGAGTAAAAAGGTATTGTTGGGTTGTGCCGCAGTTCTGGTGCTTTCAGCAATATTCATTAGCTGGTTTGGAACAACGGCGTTTGTGGTCACACTCCTGGTTATGACATTGATATGCTTTGGTACTGTATGGTTTTTCTCCGAAAAACCACCGTATCTTGACAAGCATGGCCGGCTTCGTCTCTCAAACCACATTCGGAAATCATAATATCAGGGAGGACGTAAAATGAAATTGATTCTATTGCTGTTTTGTCTCTTTGCTGTATCGGCATTAGTTCTCGTGGCTAAACTGGTTGTTGAGGCTACTACCTACTATACACCCTGGACTAGGAAAACTGAAAACGGAATCTTCATGCCCAGGAAGCTTTAAAATAAGACCCTTTAAAGGGTCTTATTTATTTATCATTAGCATTTAATCCTGTTCCCTACAGCCGCAGTTTTGTTCAAGGCTCATCTTTCTTATCATTTCAAAGAGCAGTCTTTTGAGCTTTTCATTATTTTCCTTAAATACCTTAAGGACTTCACTCTCGGTAACCGGTCTCTCTCCTTCACCGCCTTCTACACCTACATCGTAATCGGTTATGAGTGCAATATTTGCATAGCAAATCCCCGCTTCACGTGCTAAGTATACCTCCGGATATTGGGTCATATTTATTACATCCCATCCCATCTTTGAAAACCATTTACTTTCTGACCTGGTTGAAAATCGGGGACCCTGAATCACTACAACCGTTCCCTTCTCATGCACACTTATACCTAGTTCCCTGCAGGTACCGATTGCAAGGCTCCTAAGTTCAGCACAATACGGGTCGGCTGCACTGATATGCCTGGTAACCGGCCCATCAAAGAATGTATCCTTCCTGCCCCATGTTCTATCTACAAACTGATCGCAGACTACAAAGTCCCCTCTCCTGATATGTGACTGAAGGCTCCCTGATGCTGTTGGGCCGATTATCTTCTTTACTCCCAGCTGTTTCATGGCTTCAATATTGGCCCTGTATGGTATTACATGGGGAGGGTATGTATGGTGCTTCCCATGCCTCGGCAGAAATGCAACCATCTTCCCTTCAATTTCAGCAAGTGCAATACTATCACTTGGGGCCCCATATTTGGTTTCCACTTCAATTTCCTTTACATTATCCAGAAATGAATAAAAACCCGAACCGCCGAAAACTCCAATATCAGCTTTATGGTTCATAATAACCCTCCTGTAAGCATCATTTGGTATTTATTACCCATTATCATTATACCTCATGTCCTATATGCGTCAACATCCGGTTTGTTATATATAATTAATTGCCTCCAACTTCGTGTTTCTATTCTCCGCCTACTAAAATTGTTGAATAGAAATGTTGATTGAGGCAAAAATAGTTTTTAAAAGGAGTAGATTGCCAGTGGGTAAAGAGACATATATTGAACTCAGAGAAAATCTAAAATACATTTACGCCATAGTAAATGAAATAATAAACTCACACGAAAACAAGGAGAAGAACTTCGAGGGCAAGAATACCGGTGAATTTATGGATGAGGTTGTGCATAAGCTTGGAGAAGTCAGCAGTATTCTTCAGATTGACATTCATAGATTGGACATGATTTTTGCATCTGAAAATATTGCCGGCAGAACTGGCCGGTAGTCCCCGTAACCACGGGATTCAAAATTACTGGGAGGTAGACATGGTTGGCTTTATTCTTACGGTGGCAATAGCATTAGTAGTTTCAATATTTGCTCACATAGTTGCGAAAGATAAAATTATCGACGGCATCTGGGGGGCCATACCCCTTGGAATACTGGGCGCATGGATAGGAGCCTATATGCCTGCATTAAATATATATGGACCGGTTGTTGACGATGCAGCACTTATCCCATCCGCACTGGGTTCTGCAGCAATGATTACGGTTTTTAGCTTTTTCAGGAAGGGAATCACCGGTTTGGTGCAGTAATAAGGGGTAGGAACTACCCCTCCCTCTACTTTCCTAGTGCCTGGATTCCACCAAAATACATGCTTGTATGGTCTCGATACCCTTTTCCTCTGCAAGCTTGAGAAGCTGTTCACTGACGGTTCCGGGCTGCAGCCATATGTATTTGATTCCCAACTCGGCTGCTTCCTCCACGACTTTCAGGCCATGCTTCGGGGAAACTACCATATTTACGACTTCAGGAACCTCAGGTAAGCTTGATAAATCAGGATAGCATTTTTCTTCATGAAGCATATTATAATTTGGGTTTATCGGATATACTTTGTACCCTAACTGCTTTAACTTCTTAAAAATCTTGTATCCATACTTTTCCCGGTTTTCACTTGCTCCTACAACCGCCCAAATATTCTTATCCAGAATCTCCTCAATCTTCATATTAACTCCTCCTTCATGCAGGTTTACTATGTTATTTCTAATTCACTTCCCGGGTAATATAATAACCTATATCAGCCTGTATTAAAATATAATCTCCTGAGGTTATTTCAGCTATGAGCTTCTCAAAGTAATTTTTATCAGCAATTGGAATCTCAATATCAATATCCACCTTATCAGAGTAATCTACCTTGGAGATATTGTACCCCTTGTCGTCAACTGTATTTTGTATTCTGCCCAAATTTGCATAATCAATTGATACCTTAAACCTCTGACAAAGTATTCTTCTACAGATTTGCGCTGCAGCCAGACCTTCCTTTGCACACCTTGAATACGCCCTGGCAAGTCCTCCGGTACCCAGCAGGGTGCCTCCGAAGTACCTCGTTACAACCACTATTACGTCCTCTATCTGTTCTTTTCTTATAACCTCAAGAACAGGCAGTCCCGCTGTGCCTGACGGCTCACCGTCATCACTGTATTTCTGGAGCGCATAATCACCGGAAATATTGTATGCATAAACATTATGTGCAGCATCCCAATACCTCTTTCTTAATTGCTCAAGATACTCCACCGCAGTTTTCTCCGAAGTTACGTTTCTGATATTGGCGATAAATCTGGACTTTTTTTCTACAATCTCAGCTGAGGCTTCACTTGAAACTGTCAGGTAACTATCCCTCAAATCTCCCTTTCCTCCATGCAAACAAAAATCGGGAGCTTCCCGATTTTTGAAATTATCATACTTACCTATCTCATTCAAGTCTATATTATATGTTGGATAAAACTCATCATCCATCATGATTATTCACATTTATTGCAGTTCCTTATACTTCTTGTATGACAAACTTACCAGTGATTTATCCTGACTATAAGTAATTCTATCCATGGCTTCGCTTATGTCAAAAAAACCTCCATCACTGAAGTTTTCATCTCTACTGACATTATATCTTGGTTCATTAGCCTTCATTAAGTACCAGGTAATTTTGTTGCACACTGGTTTCTGGCGGGTAACTGAGAAAAACTCGTAGCTGGTGTTGCCGGCTGTAGAAATAATCTCGGCATTTACTCCTCCTTCTTCCCTGACTCTCTTTAATGCTACTTCTGCCGAGAGGTCGCCATTCTTTATCACTCCTTTTGGCAGAACCCACTCTCCCTTCTCATTCATCAGGATAAAAACTTTGTCTTCACAGAAGACCACACCTCCAGCACAATTCCTAATAAGCATGGCTAAATACCCCTTTCTTAATTTTTATTTGAGTGATCTTGACCTTATTTTTCACCCCCCTTAAAATAATTCCAGTACAAAAATATTTTTCCTCTATTAATATCATACATTAATTCTTTTTTCGATTCAATATGTTTTATCCGATAACTAACCGCCACTAAGATTCCAGCTTCAATATTTTGATAAGTGGCGATAAGTTCCTGGATAACGGCTTCTAAGTTTCAGTTGGAGATAAAACTCCACCTGAATCCAAGAATCCTGTTTATCGTTCCTCAGTCAGCTTGAGATTAATAGTCATCCTTTTACCTTCCCTGATTATTGCAACCTTAACTGTATCTCCGGCCTTAAACCCCTCTTTTATGTCATTCAGTTCCTCAATAGTTTTCACAGGTTTGCCTCCGAACTCAACAATGACATCTCCTACCTGTATTCCCGCCTTTTCCGCCCCACTGAACGGGAATACCTGCCTTACGTAAACTCCTACAGGTATATCGTATACCCTTGAGGTATGTTCATCTACATTTACCCCGCCTATACCAATCTGCGGCCTGCCTTTTACATAGGTGTATTTAATCAACTGCTCCATAATGGGCTTGACTTCATCAATCGGGATTGCAAAACCCAGCCCTTCGATTCCAGTTGACGCAAGCTTTACAGTATTTACTCCGATTACCTGCCCTTTCGAATTCACCAGTGCTCCTCCGCTGTTACCCGGGTTGATTGCAGCATCGGTCTGTATAAGGGTTAGCTTCTTACCGTCAACCTCCATTGACCTGTTAACAGCACTAACTACTCCCGCGGTAACCGAGCCTGCAAATTCTAGTCCAAGTGGATTGCCTATGGCAACGGCAAGCTCGCCTACCCTTAGTTCGGAAGAATTACCAAGCTCTGCTTCGGGCAGGTTATCCTGCTCAATTTTTATAACAGCTAAATCAGTCCTGGCATCAGTGCCTACGACCTTAGCAGATATAGGCTTCTTATTATTAGGAAGATATACCTGAATTTCCCCTGCCATTTTTTTATTTGTGCTTGAATATGCTTTTTCTATCACATGATAGTTGGTAAGTATATATCCGTCCTTCGTAACTATTATACCTGAACCTTCACCTTCACCCTGACTTTCAAAATCCCCGAAGAAATTGAACGGCGATACGACCTTATAAGTCACTTTAATACCTGCGATAGACGGCCCTACTTTTTCAGCAATTGCAACAACGGGTGAAACGGTCTCTTCAATTTCTATTTTCCTGAGGCTGGTCTGGGCGTCAGAATTACTGTTGGTTGAAATCTGGGTCGCCAATGCCTGAAAAAGATTTCCAACAGTTTTATCCATAACAGGTTCAACCATCGGCCTGGCAGCGAGAAAAATAAATCCGGCAGCTATTCCTCCGACTGCTGAACTAATAAGAGCCACCAAAATATAACTTAATATATTTTTTTTGTTTCTCCCATTTCTGGTCTCACCTGAAACGTAAAACGGAGAATTGTAGTATCTGGAACCCTCTTCTCTATCTTGAGAAAAATCATTATTGGAAGAACTATAATCGTCCATTCTTATCCCTCCTTATATGATGTTATTGATTCTAATATAAATATAGTAAATTTTTTTTAAATAAATATGAATAAAATGTAAACAATGTGACATCAATCGCCGTCATATGCCTGCAAGGTAAATGTAAATACACTGCCCTTATCGAGTTCACTCTCAACCCAAATATTCTGATTATGCCTCTGAACAATATTCTTAACTATTGCCAGTCCTAGACCCGTTCCAATCTTGTCTTTGCTTCTTGATTTATCAGTTTTAAAAAATCTTTCCCAGATATATGGGAGGTCATCCTTATCTATTCCTACCCCATTATCACCTATACTTACATAAATACTCTGGTCTTTGCAGCAGGCTGTTATATTTATTATTCCCCCTTCTGGAGTAAATTTAACTGCATTATCCAATAAATTTGTTATAACCCGCTCAATGGCATCAGGGTCAGCCAATACAAGCTGGTCTTCCTTTTCAAGGGCAATCTCGAGATTAATATTTTTACTGCTCACCTGATTCTCAAACTTGACAGCACTCCTTCTAATAAGCTCGCCAATATTGAATACCCTGGGGTTTATTGATACTTCGCCCGACTCTACCTTGGCAAGGTCGAGAATATCATTTACCAATCTGGTCAGTCTTACAACCTCCTGCTTGACAATAGTCAGATAATGCTGCTGCTTGTCAGCTGGAATTGTACCATCCATCATTCCTTCTACAAAACCGGCTACTGAAGTAAGGGGTGTCCTTAACTCATGTGATACATTTGCAATAAAGCTCTTTCTCACCTGTTCAAGATTATTCAGCGCTTCAGCCATGTAGTTGAATGTTCGCCCAAGCTCTCCAACTTCATCATTTGAGATTGCTTTTACTCTAGCTTTAAAATTGCCGCCTGCAATCTGTCTGGCTACCCTGCCGATTTCGCGGAGGGGGCGGGATATCCGTCTGGACATAATATAAATCGATATAATTGTAATTACGGCAGATATACCTATAGCTTTCAGGAAAAGGCCGTATACTTCCCAACTGAGCCTTTGAAGTTCAGGTAAAGGGGTGTTAAGAATCACACTTCCAACTACCCTGCCGTTGTACCTGATTGGGTATCCAAGAATAAGGAAGGTTTCATTTAGCAGATTCCCCAGATTTCCCTCAATTTTAATTTCCTTGCCTTCTCTAAGACTTTCAATCAGTTGGGGCTCAATCTTCTCACCTTCAAGATACTTTAGCCGTGGAAGTGAAACCAACATTATTTCACCGCTGTTATCAGTAATAAAGATTATGGAACTGCTGTCTTCACCATATGCTTCAACATTTAGTTTGAATATCTCGCGGTTAATCAGGTTATTGTTTGTGACAAGGTATCTTTGCATTTCTATAATTCTTTTAGCATAATGCCTCAGGGTCTTTTCCTTTTCGGAAATAGCATATTCAACCAGAAAACCGTATAACAGTATACCGGCAGCCAGAAAGCTTAAAGAAATGGTTATCAGAGTTGTTATCATTAAACGGGAAAAAATTGTTTTGAACAATTTATTTCACCTCAAACTTATATCCTACTCCCCAGACCGTTTTTATCTGCCACTTGGAATTCTGGGGTTCGACTTTCTCCCTTAATCTTTTTATATGAACATCAACAGTTCTTGAATCGCCATAGAAGTCAAAGCCCCACACCTGTTCAAGTATCTGTTCCCGTGTGAAAACCTTGTTGGGCCTGGCAGCTAAAAAATACAGCAGTTCCAGTTCCTTTGGGGTAAGCTCAACATCCCGGCCGTTCACCCTTGCAGTATAGTTATCCAGGTTTACAACCAGATTGGGGTATATGACTTCCTGGGATATATCACTTTCTTTCCTCTCATATCTCCTAAGAACAGCCTTAACCCTAGCAATAACCTCTTTCGGCTCAAATGGTTTAACTATATAGTCATCTGCCCCGAGTTCCAATCCCAGCACTTTATCAAATGTATCTCCCTTTGCGGTCAGCATAATTACAGGGATGTTACTCACTTTTCTTATCTCCCTGCAAACCTGGTACCCGTCCATGTCAGGTATCATAAGGTCCAGAAGGACTATGTCCGGAGTAGTATTCCGGAATTGCTCGACTGCCTTCTTACCTGAATGGACCACATAAGTAACAAGCCCCTCTCTTTCAAGATAGAGCTTCAAAAGCTCGCATATACTAACGTCATCATCTACAACAAGCACTTTGTGTTCAGCATTGGTTATCATGCTCACCCTCCAGATACTCTGAACAGTAATATTCTATCATAAGTTTGGCTATATAGGTAGGGGGACGCGACCATTCGCTCCGCTCAAGGAACGTCCCTCTTTGATTGCGGGGAACACGGCCATTCGTTCCGCGCAAGTAGCTTCCCTCTTTGATTACTGGGGAGGCGGCTTTTACTCCACTCCTCTGAAGTAATGCCCCCTCGTAAAACCCCTTCGCTTTATGTCCTCAAGAATCTCACTATATTTATCCAGCACCTCTTCTCCTTCCTCCAGGAGCCTGGAATAAAGGTTTACGGTTTCGGCAATATTTTCTTTCTTTTCACAGGTTAAATCGACTCTCAGGTATCCTACGCCCAGACTTTTAATGGCCTTGAAGTCCCATGCCAGACAAAGAACCTTGGAATTCAGTATATCGAATCTGCAGTGTTCAGGATTAAACAATATAGGAAACACTGCGCCTGTTTTATCCTTCAGCCCATACCCCTGCTTTCTGCATATCCCACCATCTTCTCCATCAGCTCTGCAGCCACTCAGTATATCGCCCGCAAAGCAATATCTGCTTGTCATCAACGGAATTCTTCCGTGAACTATTATCTCGGTCTCAATTGTTCTATCACTAATTATACTTTCCAACTGTTTAAGCTCAAGCTCCGGTGAAAGCGTTACTCCATCAAGGCCGAATCTTTCCATTACTTCTGCAGAAAATCTGTTAACAAGATTGAAGGAATAGTCAGCCTCAATTTTAAAATTCTGAAGTATTTTAAATATTTTTACAAGACCGTAATTACCAACTAAAGCTCCTGCAAATCCATAATCTTCAATTTTCTTTATACTTTGGTATATACGCTCCATCTCCGGCTTATCGGTTATCCTTGGAAAAGCAATGAAGATTTCAGTCCCCTTCCTGCTCAAATCCTCAATTATGCCCGGTATGACTTTATCATTGAAAAACTCTTCTGAAGGAATGTATATTCTTGAAATATGCTGCAGGTTAGACTGCTCAAGCATCTGAATATCATGAGCAAACACAGAAATTTTGGGTTTAAAGCTGTCAACCCTCGTTTCCCTAGTCTCTCCGAAAATACTATTAACCTGCTCCTTAAAGACTTTCTCGTCCTCACACTCGTTCTTCCTCCGCCGTATTCTTTCTTCACTTATGGCATCTACTGCCTTTCTGCGAACACTGTTTATTTCCGAAACCGGAAGAAACAATTCATCCTCCATGTGAATCTCTGAACGCGCAAGGTAGAAAGGAGTATTGCCCATGGACTCAAGCTGGTCCAGAACCCTTTCGGGGGTGAGAACAGTCTTTTTAGCCTCCTCGGCAGGTTTCTTCCCTGTAACCTCAACCTTGTT
>JAWLGL010000028.1:0-15343 GCA_041685035.1 Clostridia bacterium | reverse complement strand
TATGAGAATACTGCGAACTTCAAGAAACCTACAGTCCTTTTTTCACCAATGTCGGATAGGCCAAGGGCATCTGCCAACATCAGTATCAGCGCGCACAATTCGTTCGGAAGCGGGATGGGGATGGAGCATGCTCTCGAACTGATAAAGAAGGAGGACGGCAAGTGGTACGTAACAGGCATGAGCACATTCCCATATTCAAGCAAAGCAAGGGAGTTAAGGCAGAAGACCGAGCAGTCTGTGAAGGAAATACAGGATAAGGGACTCTATGGGGGTGCCCTTAAAGGTAAGCAGGTAGAGGTTGGGCAGGTTCAGTTCTGGAGGCTGAGCGATCCGCATCTGTCGCCTGATGTTGATACCGCAAACTACTGTAAGGTTTACCTTAAGGTATCCGGAAACGGCAAAGAGGAGATATATAAGCTGGTGCTGGATAGAAAAAACCAGAATTACTGGAAGGTTAATACCTTAAATAAGGAGCATCTGAGCGGCTTATGGTAGAATAATCGGAGTTTCCTAATGCTTAAAGTATTTTTGCGTGATATAATATGATGTGACATTAGGAATCATAGGAACAATTTTCTTCTGAATACGGTCTAAGTAAATATGTAGAGGTGGCGCGTACTCATGGAGCAGGAGAGGGTTACCGGTCTTATAAATGAATCCATAAGCAGACTTTTTAAGGATGCTTTAAAGGTTGTTTTACGAAATCCTTCGTACGTTATTTTTCTTCTCAAGACTATGAGGTCGCAGAAAAGAGCTGCCAGGACCAGACTATACTGGCAGGAGCAGGGTCTGCAAGTACCGGCTTTTATGATTGCAAGTATTACCAATAGATGCAACTTGAACTGCAAGGGCTGCTACGCTATGGCCAGACACAAGCAGGCTCAGCCGGAGATGAGTGAGGATATGATGAGAAGAGTATTCTCTGAGGCAAGGGAACTGGGGATTTCAATCATACTGCTTGCAGGTGGCGAACCGCTGGTGCGGCCGGAGGTTCTTGCTCTGACCGGGGATTTCCCCGAGATAATCTTTCCGCTGTTTACAAATGGCCTTATGATGGATGACCAGATTATTATGAAGCTTAAGAAGCAGAAGAACCTGGTTCCTATAATCAGCCTTGAAGGATACGACTGTGATACCGACGAACGCAGGGGAAAAGGCGTATATGAAAATGTACAGAAAGTAATTGGGAAGGTATCGAAAGAGGGACTCTTCTTTGGTGCTTCCATTACCATGACAAGGTCAACGTTCGACGCGGTAACAGGGGGGGAGTTTATACAGGAACTTATCAGGTCAGGGTGCAGATTATTTTTCTTTGTTGAATACGTCCCGGTCAAAGAAGGAACAGAAGACAATGTACTGACCGGGGAACAGAGACTTAGGATTTCAGACATGACGCACCGGTTAAGAGAGGAATATCCGGCTTTGTTTATTGCCTTTCCGGGTGATGAGGAAGAGTTTGGCGGCTGTCTGGCTTCGGGCAGGGGCTTTGTGCATATCAGCCCTGAAGGTGACCTTGAGCCTTGTCCTTTTGCACCATATTCGGACACAAACCTGAGAAACCTATCGCTCAAGGACGCTCTGCAGTCCAAGTTCCTGAAGACAGTTCGTGAAATGCATGGACAGCTAAGTGAGAGGCATGGAGGGTGTACACTGTGGGAGAACCGCGAGTGGGTACGCTCTTTACTTGTAGATGAGAGACCTCTGAAATAGTTTTTTCATAATTATTTATATTAGGAGATAAAAGTGCTTAAACAGATTCAAACATTTGCTGCAAACAAAATTAGTCCGGCACTCACACAAGGAGCTCCCAGGCTATTACATATGAGTTATGCCCTGTTTGTAGTTTTGCTGACTTTCAAAGTTCTGCTTTTTGAACATTACATACAGGCATCATTTCTCAAGAGGGGACTTGCTGAGTATTTAAAAACGGGGTTGTCTGAACTGATTTTCAAGGGAGATGCTTTTGCCTTACTTCAGGGCATCTATGTGGTAAGTTTTGGAGCAGTGCTGGTGGTGTCCTTCTGGACATTGTTCCTGTCTTCATCTTCAAGGCATCTGGTCCTACTGGCTATGAACATTGTACTTACGTTTATCATATTTGCAGATCTCATCTATTTCAGGTATTACAACGATGTAATCTCAATACCTGTATTGATTCAGGCTTTCCAGATAAAATCGGTTGGCGACAGCATTCTGAATCTAATCCGGCCGGGTGACATCCTGTTTATTGCAGACCTGATAATCCTGCTTCCCTTAATGGTGTATGCCTATTCAAAGAAAAAGTTCGTGGATTCAGGTGAATATCCATTGAAGGCCAGGATTCTTAAGGGAACCGCCGTTCTGCTCATAGGCTGTCTTGCCATATACAGTTCAATCAGTATCAAGGTAGAAGATTGGGGAAAGGATTTCCTGAGGGTTAATTGGTGGAATATATCGGTCTATAATGCAACCGGCCTTCTGGGTTTCCATGGTTATGACATATACAGGTACATATCCGAACACGTTCTGGAAAAGGAAAAGGTTTCTTCAGCAGAAGTGGAAGAGACTTTGGAATGGTTATCAGAGCATGAGAAGGCTTTGGCAAAAGACACACCCTTTTTTGGCGCAGCCGAGGACCTGAATGTTATTGTTGTGCAGGCTGAGGCCCTCCAAGGTTTTGTCATTGGACGTAGTATATTGGGACAGGAGATTACCCCGAACCTCAATACGCTTATCAAGGATAGTATGTACTTTAATAACTTCTATCACCAAACTGCTCAGGGTACAACATCTGATGCCGAGCTTCTGACACAATGCTCACTGTATCCTTTGCCATCAGGAGCTGCGTATATACGTTATTCAGGTAACCGGTATGATAGTTTACCTGAGAGGCTGAGGGAAAATGGATATAAAACTGCAGCATTCCATGCCAATGATCCCAGCTTCTGGAACCGATATACCATTTACGGCAATATTGGGTTTGAAACTTTTTACAGTAAGGAAGACTACACACTCGATGAAGAAATAGGCTGGGGGCTCAGCGACCGGTCATTTTTTAACCAGTCAGTTCAAAAGCTTAAGAGCTTTGAGCAGCCATTTTATGCCTTCCTCATTTCACTTTCAAGCCATCATCCTTTTGACTATATTGGCAATCATAAGAAGTTGGATATTGGAGCTTTCGAGGATACGGAACAAGGGAATTATATTCATTGTATTCACTACCTAGACCGGGCTTTGGGTGAACTGATTGGCCATCTGAAGAAAGAAGGGCTGTGGGATAGTTCGGTGGTTGTAATCTACGGAGACCATGACTCCAAGCTCCCGGCTGATAATCAATTATTCTCCTCGCTGGGTCTGGAGGTTTGTGATTTCTCTATGAGTCAGATAAATGGAAGGGTTCCGCTCATAATTCATATGCCTGAGGACAAGTATGCAGGTATCTACAATCAGCCGGCCGGGCAGGTAGACCTTGCTCCGACGCTCCTCCACCTATTGGGAGTCCGGGCAGACAACCTGCATATGATGGGCAGAAATATGCTGGCCGAAGATACTAATCTGGTTGTATTCAGGAACGGTTCGTTCACCAACGGAGAGGTATTCTATGTACCTGCCCGGGACGGTGTATTCGAGCATGGTCGATGTTATTTATTATCTTCAGGAGAAGAGATTTCTCCTGAAGCATATAAAGATGAATATGAGAATGCTGTGAAACAGCTCGGCATTTCAGACAACCTGGTTACCGGCAACCTTATTAAATAATTAATTTGACTTGTGCAGTAGATTGTAAATAGATGTAAAAGGCAGTTAAATAGCCTCATAGCTAGGCTTATGTCATTGCGAGGGAGGTACGACCGCGGCAATCTTGGAATGACACGGGTTAGACTATGAAGTATAAAATTATTTACTTAATTTTTCATAACACTGTACAACTCAAGTAATTAAGAAGCATATACTTCCATCATTTTTTCTTGTAAGTGTAACTTTTTAAATCCAAATGGTACTAATTAGATGTACGGGTAAATGAAGGCTTACAATCAATTCTTTAAAAAGGAGAGTGTATTATGGCAAAGACATTAAAGACATTAAAGACATTTACTCTGGGACTGGTATTTATATTTGTCCTTGTGCTTACGGCAGGATTTATGAGTTTTGCAGAGGGTACAGAGGTTACCAAGACCATTATCGAGGGAGAAGAGTCAAACCAGCTTAAGGTTACAGGTATTGTAACACACAATAATCTGGAAACAGGATTTTATGAAGTTGGAGGCTATAGGCTGGTTGGGGACAGCGATTTCAGCAAGTATGAAAACAAGATGGTAGTAGTATTGGGAGAACTGGATACATCACCCAGCATATATATGACCAAAGCTATCAAGGTAGAGAGTATTGAAGTTGTAACTCCCGAAGGTAATACCAATAACAGGGAGCAGCTCGAAAAACAGCTGGCCAACACCGAAGAGCAGATTGAATCAATACTGGAGAATATGCCTAAATATATAGAACAGTATGGAGAGGATTCTTCCGAGGTCAGGCACTACAAGGAGGAGCTGGATATCCTGTACAAAGACCAGGAGAATCTCCGGTTTGAGCTCTATAAGATAAAAGAGGCTAGCGGAGAGTATCCAACCCTCATGGAGCTTGAAGGCATGGTTACCCACAACACCCTTGAAGGCGGATTCTATGAAGTAGAAGGTTATAGACTTGCGGGGGATTTTGACTTCAGTCAGTATGCCGGAAAGGTTGTCAGAGTAACCGGAGAACTGGATAACTCGCCCAGCATATATATGACCAGGGCAATAAAAGTAGAGAGTATTAAGGCTGTAAACATTGAAGACGAGAAAAATAACCTTGCTTTACAGATAAAGATGAGCATAGTGGCTATAGAAGATATTAACAAGAACATGAACAGCTATATTAAGCAGTATGGGAAAGACTCATCTGAGGTAAGGCACTATGTGGAAGAGCTTGAGATACTGCAGAACGATGTAATCCATATGCTTGAGCAATTGGTTGCGCTTGACGGAAAAAATGCTGACTTGGGCAAGTATAAAGAACTGGGGCGCTTTTTAGAGAAGAAGAATAAAGGCAAGGGAACAATAAGTATCTACGTAAACGGAGAAAAACTAAAATTCAGTGTTTCACCCATAATTAAAAACGGTAATACACTGGTTCCTTTCAGGGCCGTTGCAGAGAGCCTGGGAGCTGAAGTTTCGTGGGATGCAAAGAATAGTAAAGTAACCATGAAAAAAGGCAGCAAGGAAATTATTTTCCTCATAAAGGATAAAGAATCGTTTGTTAACGGAAAATCTGTTAAACTCAGCGTTCCTGCCGAGATTATTTCAGGGTCAACTATGATACCTCTAAGGTTTGTATCCGAATCGCTTGACACCAAGGTTACATGGCTCTCCGAGGGCAGTGTAATCGTGATAAATGAACCTGTTGACAAATAGTATCTAACCGTTGAAGGGAAGCTATGAATCAGATAGAGGAACTATATCAAAAATACAGTAAAAGAATATTCAACTACTTTTACTACCTGACTCAAGATGCCGACAGGTCAAATGACCTGACCCAGGAGACATTCTATCAGGTTATAGTTTCCATACCGAAATTCAAGGAAAGAAGTACCGTGTTGACCTGGATATATGGTATAGCGCGCAATGTCTATCTTAAAAGTCTGCGCAAGAAAGGGCCCGCACAGGTTCAATTGGATGAGAACACTATTAATGAGCTACATTCAGGCTGCACCACTGAAGATATTATTAATAGAAAGGAAACAGTAAAATCCATTGCAATGGTTTTAAATAGACTCTCTGAGAAATACGCAACAATCCTGATTCTGCGTGACAGGGAAGGGCTAAGCTATGGCGAAATTGCCGGAATCACCGGAATGAGCGACTCCTCTGTAAAGGTTAATCTTTTCAGGGCAAGGCGAAAGTTCAGGGAGGAGTTCGCAAAAATAGAAGAAGGTGAGAGGAAACTATGAAGAGAATAAACTGCTCATTAATAGAAGATCTCATGCCATTATATAATGAGGGTGAGGTCAGTGGGGAGACAAAAGTAATAATAAAGGCTCATTTGGAGGAATGCAGCTCATGTAGAAACCTTTACGGTCAGGCTGGCAAGAATGTATTTGCTGAAGCAAAACTAGAAGAGCCTGAAATGCCTAAAGACAAGAGGTTCCTTATGAAGGCCAAAAGGACAATATATGCGATTTCTGCGGTTCTGATACTGGTTATAGCATCTTCAACGGTATTGTCTTTCGAAGTCGGGAAGAAAACCGGTGTGTATGCAGAAAGATTCAGACTGGCTGAGGAGAAGAACCTGTTTATAGACGTAAATCAGGAAAGGGACTTCGATGGAAGCAGGATTATACTTGAGAAAGTTCTTCTGGACAACTCGGTTACCAGTTTAATAGTTAAGTCCTCATATGATTTTGATAGATTTGACAGTGTTACGTTAAAGGATGACAAGGGTAATTATTACGGCAAGATTAATATGTTTACAAATTCAGTACCTCAGAAGTATCAGAAATCAAACGGTTATACAGTGTTAAACTTTAAGCCTGTGTCCGGGGAGGTAAAAGCCCTGGAACTGGAACTCATAAACTGGCATCCGGTGAATAAATTGTCATTCACGGTGGATATTAGAGGAAATGAGCAGCTTAAAGCTGTACGTGAATACGAGGATGTGGTCAGACAGGATATCAATGGTGTTGGATTCAGCATTGACAGAGTTGTGCTTGGAACCAGTCAGAGTGAGGTATACTGTACCTTTGACAGAACAGGTACCGATTTTGACGGTGTGACGCTTGGTTGGTACTATAAGGACACAATTGAAAACAGAAATAAGGCAGCCTTCAGGGATGAAGTAACCGGTAATATGGTCAGAATATTATCCATAGAGGATGTTACACATGAGAAGGATATGAAGGCCGGGGTGGTTGAGTCAAACAGCCGTGACAGCTACAGATTCATACTGAATCCAGTTGCTTTTGAGACACAGAGCCTGAAACTCCAGCTTGAAGAGTTGTATGGATATTACGGACTGGGGAACAAGGAACTTACTTTGGACTTTACAAACCAGTCCGCACTGGAACTGAACAAGGAGTATAATATAAACGGGCTAAGACTTCTGATTAAATCTGCCAGGCTTGATGCAGGAAAAATCAATCTGGTATACCAGGTCAGAAACAGCACTGGTGAGACCATGAACAGCTATATCCTGGATGCCAGGATAAGAAATCGCGACGAGAAGCATGCTGTTCCTGTGGAAGGCACCTGCAGTTTGGAGGATAGTGAGAGCTCGGTGGTGTTCAACGCTGGTGCAGATAAGCAGTATGTTGTCAGTCTTGCGAGACTGGGAATCAAGCTTCAGAGTGAGGCGAGCAGGATAGAGCTGAGATAATACGCAATATAGTTTATGCAGTATTAAGGAGGTAATAATATGAAAAGAATAATAATGACAATGCTTATTTTAGGATTGCTGGCAGTAGGTTTTGCCGGGTGCGGCAGTGTAACAGACAACAGCGGCCAGGATGGTTCCGCGGTTCTAGATTCAAATCCGCTGGACAGCGGTTCGGCAGATACAGATAAAGGTTCCGACAGCGCCAAGGATTCCGGCCAGTGGCAGGCTGTACTATACTTCTCTGACAGCGAGGGTATGAATATTATTAAGGAAGCCAGAAACCTTGAGACAGAAGAAGACCTGACTGTTGAAGAGAAGGCAAAAGTCTGTGTCGAGGAACTGATAAAGGGCCCACAAAGTGCAGGGTTAATGGATTCCATACCCGATGCATCCAAGGTAAGAAGTGTAGTTAAAGAGGGTGATACCCTGGTAGTTGACCTGTCTGAGGAATTTGAAAGGGACAATGTCGGAGGCTCAACTGGAACAACCATGGCTATTGCTCCCATAGTTCTGACGCTTACAGACCTTGAAGGGGTCGAAAAGGTCAAGTTCAAGATTGGTGGTAAGGATGTAGGAGACTTCAAAGGCCACTATGATTTCACCAGACCCTTCGAAAGAGCAGACTTTGAACAGTATATACAGAAGTAAGCTTAACCCGAATGAGTCAGGGGATGTGAGTCAGTGAGTCAGGGGACGGGGTTCCCTGACTCATTTTCTTTTCCTGTCACGGGGACGGTTCTTTTGACAGCATTAAAAACTGTCAAAAGAACCGTCCCCGTGACATTAGTTTATAAATTTTATATTGACTTCCATGAGCGCTATAGGTATCTTAGTATTAGGCAGATTATGTAAAGGAGAGGATTAATTGTGTATAGGATGCAGAAATTTGAGTCGCTGATTGATGAGTTTTGCTACAAATGCTACAATTATGCTGGAGATGTGATTGAGCTTTCGGTCGATGAAACAAACCGGAACATTCCTGAATTTATCTGGAAAGACAACAACCTGGGAAAGAACTTGAGTGAGTCACAGAAAACCGAGCTTAAGAAAATTCTGCAAAAGGCAATGGATGAAATTGTGAAGAACAAACCCAGTGAACAGGGAGTAAAGGAATTCCTGGGGTGGAATTAATATATTAACTGCAGAGTCCTGCATAATTTGCATACATATATATATTATGCTATATTTGAAACTGGAAGCTTGGTTAATAACCAGGCTTTTTAAACGACTGAAAGGAGGAAACAAGCGTGGATTACGACGCACTTATGAAAATGGTACTGCCTTTGGCTCTTGTCATAGGTGGGCTTGTTACCGGCCTTGTGTTTGAAAAGATTGTAATTAAGAGAATCAAGAAACTATCCAGCCTGACAAAATGGGAAGGGGATGACATTGTAATCAAGGCCAGCCGGGGGGCAATACTGCTTCTGTTTACCATAGCAGGTGTATATGGTGCGGTTATCGTATCGCCAATCAGTCCTGAGATGCTGGCTCTGGTTCAGAAGATTATTTTGGCAATAGTAATAGTCCTGGGTACCGTGGTTCTTGCCAGAATGGCAGACGATTTTGTAAGGCTTTACTCGAACAAGCTTCAGGGGGTACTGCCATCAACATCGATATTTGCTGTTCTTACAAGAATATTGATATTCTCAATAGGTATACTGATAGTACTCCAGTCACTGGGAATACCTGTTACGCCCATACTTACAGCTTTGGGAGTTGGAGGTCTTGCCGTTGCACTTGCACTGCAGGATACCCTAAGCAATTTGTTTTCTGGACTGCACCTTATAGTCTCCGGCCAGGTAAAGCTTGGGGATTACGTCAAGCTGGACTCGGGTGAAGAGGGCCATGTAACCGATATTTCATGGAGGAATACCACAATCAAGGCACTGCCCAATAACATGATTGTTGTACCAAACTACAAGCTGGCCTCGGCTATTATAACCAATTACAACAGTCCGCAAAAAGAAATGTCTGTTTATGTACCTGTTGGGGTAAGCTACGACAGTGACCTTAACAAGGTTGAGGAAGTTACGGTTGAGGTGGCTAAAGATGTTATGACCCAGGTCAAGGGTGGAGTGCCTGAACATGAGCCGGTTGTAAGGTATAATGAGTTTGCCGACTCCAGTATCAACTTCATTGTAGTACTCAGAGCAAAGGACTTCAGCAGTCAGTATCTCATCAAGCACGAGTTCATTAAAAGGCTGCATGAACGATACAGAAAGGAAAATATAGAAATCCCGTTCCCTATCAGAACAGTATACTTAAAAGGGGAAAAGGAATAAGAACTTAAACCAATGACCAGAGGGCCCTAATATAAGGGCTCTTATTTTTAAAAAATATTGACAATAGAGTATATACTGTATATAATGAATATATACAGTATATACTCTATACACAGAAGGTGATAAAATGTGAGAATAATTATATCAAACTCATCACAGGAGCCAATATACAAGCAGATAACCTCGCAGATAAAAAAGATGATTATGACCGGTGAGCTTAATCCTGGGGATTCTCTTCCATCCATCAGAAATCTTGCCCGGGAGTTGCATATTAGTGTTATTACAACAAAGAGAGCGTTTGAGGACCTTGAAAGAGAAGGACTTGTAGAAACGGTGGCAGGAAAAGGTTCATTTGTCTCTCAGTATAACAGGGAAATTATTAAAGAGAAGAAGATGGAAATGATTGAAGAGAAGTTAGCTAATATCGTTCAAGAGAGCAAATCGCTGGGGATAAGCCCTCAGGTGCTGCAGGAAATGATTAAACTTCTTTATGAGGAGGGATAACTATGGAGAATAACATTCTGGAGGTCAAAGACCTCAAAAAGTCATACAAAGAATTTACTTTAAACAACCTAAGCTTCAAATTGGAGAAGGGTTACATCATGGGTTTCATTGGTCCGAACGGGGCAGGGAAAAGCACTACAATAAAGCTGATAATGAACCTGATAAATAGAGACGGTGGAGAAATCAGTGTCTTCGGTCTGGATAACATTAAGGATGAAAGATGTATAAAGCAGAGAATCGGTTTTGTATATGATGAAAATCATTTCTATGATGAACTTAGCATTACAGAGATGAAAGGCATAATTGCACCTTTCTATAAAGGATGGAGTGACAAGGATTTTGAGAGATACCTCAAGGACTTTGACCTGCCGCCCAGGAAGAAAATCAAAGAGCTTTCCAAGGGTATGAAGACAAAGTTTTCACTGGCGGTCGCACTTTCACATGACGCAGACTTCATAATAATGGATGAACCTACATCAGGACTTGACCCGGTATTCAGAAGTGAAATACTCGATATACTTGCTTCTTTCATACAGGACGAAAAAAAGGCCGTTCTTTTCTCAACACACATAACAACTGACCTTGAAAAGATAGCGGATTACATTACATTTATAAATAATGGAGAGTTGGTTTTCAGTGAGACCAAAGACTCTATACTTGAAAACTATGCGCTGGTCAAGGGTGGCAAGGAACTGCTGGATGATGGTGTTAGAAGAGAACTTGTTGGGATAAGGGAAAACAACTACGGATTTGAAGCTGTTACTTCTGATGTCAAAAAGTTCCGCAGTCAGTTTAAGGGCGATATAATTATCGAGAAGCCGACTTTAGAGGATATAATGCTTTACACAGTAAGGGGGAGTAAGAATGCTTAACCTGATTCTAAAAGATTTACTTGTTCAGAAGAAGTCGTTTATATTTACAGTATTTTACAGCACCTTTGTATTCTTCGCGTTCAGTACGCCGGTCTTTGAGCAAACAATATATGCAATGGGGACAATTGCAATTGCATATATTCTGATTCTAACCGCAACTGCTTTAGATGACAAGAACAGGAGTGAGATAATCCTAAACAGCCTTCCGGTAAAAAGAGACAGCATTATCATGGCTAAGTACCTATCGATATTTGTTTATATTGTCGTAGGAATTGCAACAATGATGGTGGTTGGTCTTGCTCTGAAGCTTCTAGGCATGCCAATAAACTACAGACTGGTAAATGGGGCCGAACTTGTTGCAATACTAATGAGTATAGGCATATTATGTTCCATCTACTTTCCAATATACTACAAGTTCGGAAGTGCAAATGTAAGAATCTTTAACATATTTTTGTTTTTGGCACTATTCTTTGGGCCGGTCAATATTGCAAATTATATGAAGAAAAACGGTAATAATGAGTTCATAACATCTGTTCTTGAAACAATAAGAAATATACCAGAATGGATGATAATGTCAGGGGTTGTTGCAATTGTACTGGCAATTATACTTGTATCCATGCTGATAACCATAAGAATCTACAGGAAAAAGGAATTTTAGCCGACTTATAGTGTGTATACCCCCTCTCAAACACCTAAAGAGCTTCTGACCGTTTTCAGGCTGGAAGCTTTTTAGCACAGCAAGCACTTTTTTATTGAATTTTGGTGCCCGAGCCTGTAAAATTAATATATAAGGTATTATTATCTTAATTTATTTCTCATACTTCACATCCGAGGTGATTTCCAACTATCAAGCTGCGGAGGTACATGACTTGGACAAAAGGGAAAAGAGCCTTACCCACTATCTGTACATATTATTTCTAATCCTGCTTGACATTTGGCTTGTGCGAAGCGTTGTCCTCGAACATTACAGTCCGGACAGCCCGGTTGTTTCATTAGTAATCTTTTTTACAATACTGAACATTCTGTTCGGTATCAAAGAAGTAATTATTCTTGATAACGGTATAGAAAAAAGATACAGGTTCAATTTTATAATTAATCTCATAGCTCTTCTGACTTGCGGTCCTCTGGTAGCATACATGTCCATATTAATTGCATCGCTGTTTTATATACCTGTAAACCAATTCAGGCGGCTCGGGAAAGTTGATATTCCGAGTGTTTTTTTACATGTGCTATCTCTGACCATATCACTAAACGTCATGTCACTTCTATTTTTCCAGCTGGGGGGCCAGGTATTTGAACCCAATTTTCCCTATAATGTCCTTGCTGTACTCGTGGGAGCCATAGCCAATTTTGCTGTGAATACCCTGGTTTTCTCCATATGGATATACCTGTACAATTTCAATACCAACCTTTTCAGGCTTATCAGAAAAGAATTTTTATGGCTCCTGAAGTATGATTTGTGGCAGGCCATATATGCAATACTAATAGTAAATACGGTCAGACTCTATTTTGGGGATATATACCAGCAGTACACTCACGGGCAATCAAATATAGGGTCTATAGAATTAATAATACTTACCGGGATAATTGTAGTTGCGTTCATATTCTATTATCCAATTAAGGAGAGGCTTGTTGCATTTAACCTCCTTATTAATTTTAAAAGACAGAATGCTGACCTTACCCAGCTCAGTCATAAACTTAAACAGACCAACAAAAGGGTAATACGGGCATTCATATCCATGCTGGAGAAGAGAGACCCTTATACATCAGGGCACTCGGAAAGAGTTGCTTTGTATTCAAAAACCATAGCCCGCAAGCTCCAACTTGGGGAATCCAGATGTGAAATGCTTGAAATGGCCGCCCTGCTTCATGATATAGGAAAGATGGGAGTCGATATTAATATAATAAATAAGCAGGAGAGGCTGACCGATGAAGAGTATGACGAGATAAAGAAGCATCCTGATTACGGGGTTGAAATCCTTGAAAGGATATACAGGGACAGTAAACAAAGTGAAGACTATGAATTCAAACTGATTTGCGATATTGCCAACAGTCACCACGAGCGGTACGACGGAAAAGGTTATCCCAAGGGAATATCAGGAGAGGACATATCACTGGAGGCAAGAATAATCGGTGTTGCAGATGCTATTGATGCCATGACCAGTGACAGGCCGTACAGGGCAGGAATGACTATGGAACAGGCCCTTGAAGAATTGAGGAAGGGTTGCGGTACCCAGTTCTGCCCCAGAGTGGTTGAAGCTGTAATAAGTTATGCAAAAGACAACAGCTTGAAGATAGAGAAGGACTCGGATATTTCCAAGATGTTGAGTGTGTTCTCATAATGTATACACAAGAAGGGTTAAGGTTTGGTGCATACCATTCCCATATTCTTCAGGAGGCGTGAAGGTGCTTAAACGTATATTCATAAGAGAACTTGACGACAAGCTAAGGTTTATATGGAGGTTCATCCTTATTATTGCAGCCGGCTTTATTGTAGGAAAAATAACCGGCATGCTTCTGGGGCATATCCTTTTGCTTTATTTTGCAGCTGCAAGAGGAGAGGTTATCAGCATAGAAGTACTCCAGAGTAACCAGGTGGTCTGGTGGTTTACCCTGATAACTGAGCAGTTGATTATGCTGTCTATAATATTATTCTTTATATATAAGATTGACCGGCTGAACCTGAAACAGCTTGGGGTCAGACCGGACCGAACCGGACTCAGAGAGTTTATTCTCGGACTGCTGTTAGGAGTCTTTGGTATGTTTGTAGTATTTGCTGTTTTTTGGGCAATGGAGGGTTTTGGCGTCAAGCTGATACGAAGTATCAGCTTGAACGGAATACACAGCATGGAGGCAGCAGCCTCAATGACTTACATAATGGTGTTGTTCCTCCTGGTTGCCTTTCAGGAGGAACTTCTGTGCAGGGGATACATGATTTCCGACCTGATTATGCAGAGACCTGTAGTGGCGGTAACTGTACCCGCTTTATTATTTTCCCTTATGCATCTTGGCAACAATGAGTTTTCCTTTGAAGATAGCAGAAGGGCTGCAGTTACTCTAATAGCCTTGTCAAATATCTTCCTTGTAGGTATTATCTTCGGTATCTACTACCTTTTTTCAAAGAATCTGTGGCTTGTCATAGGCACTCACTTCTCATGGAACTTCATGCAAGGCAGCATATTCGGTTTTAATGTCAGCGGTATTGAAACTGCCAGCGTTATGGAAGTCAATCTTTCAATAAACAGGGCACATACCCTGTTTACCGGAGGAAAGGTTGGACCGGAAGGCGGAATAATTGTGACTTTTGCCCTTGTACTTATGGCGGCTGCTCTTTTCATATATGCCAAACACAACAAATTACATGTGAAATCCGCTCAGGAAGGCACCACAGCTCTTCAAAATACATGATTATTCCTATAGAAGTCCAGAGTCAAATTAGCTTCCCAGATTTCGCTCAATTACAAAATATGGTGACTTGTGATATAATTAGACATATATTTATGTTAATACACCGAGTCAAGGAGGATTACTGATGAGAAGTTTCAAATCTGTGCTGCTTTTTACAGTAACCACAGTTGTGCTGCTGGCTGGGATGATATACGCAACTGCAGTAACTACAAGAACCACCCAAAATATGCCTGATGTAACCCTGAATGTTGGAGAGCAGCGCACTCTGGCTGAAATCTTTTCGCCCTACTATTCGGATAATCCTGTCGAACAGGTATTGTCAAACAACCAGGCTGTAGTCAAAGTAGAGCATGATAAGATTGTAGGCATATCGCCGGGAACGGCAAAAGTCAAGGCTGTATTGAGCAATATGTATTTAATTGCTGAATGTACTGTGGTTGAAGAACAGACAACTGAGCCTGCATCCGAACAGCCTGAGGAAGACCCCAGCCAAACCGATTCATCTACAGAGGATACTGTACCGGCAGAAAATTCTCAGCAGGAACCCCAGGAGGAAACTCAGTCAACTAATGACGCAGTCCAGGACTCGGAATACATTGCTACTACAGAAATCAGTTTAAATAAAGAGTCCATTGAGCTGAAAGCAGGTGAAGCGTATATACTTAAAGCCACGGTGCTTCCAAATAATGCAACCAATAAAAGTGTAATGTGGAACAGCAGCAACACTGCTGTTGCAGTGGTAGAGGACGGCAAGGTAACAGCAAAAGCCGCCGGGACAGCTGTAATAGCAGCTAGAACCGGAGATGGAAACGGAAAGATATGTACCGTTAAGGTCACTGCAGCCCATGATGAAGATGACAGCGCGACCTCGGTTATAATTGAAGAATTAAG
>JAWLGL010000027.1:0-15356 GCA_041685035.1 Clostridia bacterium | reverse complement strand
ATCGAGCGAACGCAACTACAGTGACAACGACTATAAGTTTGATAGAGGAGCAGTGTTAAAATCAACTAATGGTACGACATTTACCAAGGTGGAAGGTTTATCCGGCAGAGGCGTGACTTCCCTTGAAAAACTTTCTCTTCCGGTAGGAACAATTAAAATCAATAACAACAGCACTTCAACAAATACCAGAAATGTTACTCTGAATATTACCGGAGCATGTGACCCGAACCTGGTCACCCATATGATGGTAAGCGAAAGCTCTAGCTTCTCCGGAGCAAGCTGGGAGAGCTATAAAACCTCAAGAAGTTTTACGCTGTCTGCCGGAGACGGAACAAACAAAACAGTATACATAAAATTCAAGGACAACCTTAATTTCACCGGCCCGACCTTCAGCGATACAATCTACCTCGACACAAGAGCGCCGACCGTAACCAGCACCAACCCCACGGACGGCTCAAAGGATGTCAGCCTTGGTTCAAGCATAAGCATTACTTTCCACACTGCCGGTAATCCATACAATATGCAGGCAAGCACCCATTACGGCAGCATAACTCTGAAGGACAGCGCAGGAAACAATGTTACCATTTCCAAATCCATAAGCGCCAACAAGATGACCATCACCCCTTCAGGTATATACTGGACAGTTGGTGAGACATATACCTTTACCATTCCTGCAGCTTCGATAAAGAACAACATAGGCCCAGGTACCAATATTGCCGCCGACTATACATTCACCTTTGATACCGGTACTGCATACTCACTTGAAGACGGGGCAAGCGGCACACTTGGAATAGGGGATTTAATAAAGTATGGAAAGTATGGCGGAATGGATTTGACATGGTACTATACCGGAAACGGCAATTTTGTAATGACAAAGGATTCATTCCAGACATTGAACCTTCAAAGAAGATTTGACCCAAGCTATAATGGATGGGCATCTTCCGAACTCAATCTATGGCTCAATAATACTACAAACGGTTTTATCAAAGAGGCATTTAACAACGACCCCCAGATTGCATATATCACCATCCCCTCTGTGGATGAATATGAACTGCTTGCAGGGCTTAACAGGGGAGAAGGTGCGTATACCGGCAACTGGTGGCTCCGCTCACATTACCCGGGCAGCAACGGACAGTCATACTGCGTCTACCAGCAGGGTTATCTTAACGGTAGAAGTGTAGGCACTACTGCACTTGTCCGTCCGGCTTTCCGCCTCAAGGCTGAAGTCAGCGGCGGCGGGGTTACTTTAGGCGGAGGAGTCAATAATACCATATTCACTGTTGCCAAAGACAAACCTTTTGCTGTAGCCGCAGTAGGTATTGAGCTTGAAGGTGAGGGGATTATAGTTGTCAACGGAACAACCTATACTCCTGTAAGGGCTACCAAAGGTGAAGGCCATACGGTTCTCACAAGCCACGAGGGTCATAACGACGGCAATGGCTTCAGCAGCAAGGGAGTAAAGATAATCACCGTAGGCACCAAGAAGTTCTACTTCATTGTAGTTGAATCTCCGACACCGGCAACGGTAGGTACAGTCAACTTCGGTATCTAGGTTATTGATAAAGGGGGCTGATGCAGCCCCCTTTATCATACCATAGCATTCATCTTTATATCAGGATGTACCTCATTGATTCTTGAAATTCCAATACTGCTTAGAAGGAATTCATGGCCGGCCATAATCTTCAGAGCCTGCTCCCTGTCGATTGTGAATTCATAGCAGTTTATCAACTCTACCTGGGCGTTGATATCCGGAGTAAGGACTTCGAGCTTCCACGATATCTCATCCACATCGAAATCAGGCTTTTGTACACAAACAATCAAACCTTCACCCGAGCAATTCAGACCCAGTAGTTCAACCATGCTCCTGAAATGCCGCGCAAGGAGTTCTTCACCACAAATCCTTCCTGCTGTACTTAATGGATACTGAACCACACTCTCCTGCCAGTCCTTATACCCAAAGTCCATATCAAGACTGTTTAAAAATCCCGGTATCTTGTCCCCCATGTCGTTACCCAGAAAAATTATAACCCTTGCTCCTTTTTTTATCCTTCTAATAAGGTAAGGCAAAACCATGGTAAGGAAATGTCCCTCTCCGGCAAAAAAACAGCACACCTTTTTTATTCCTGTCTCTCTTTTGTCTTGAGTCATTTTAAGCACCGTTCACCTCATTTCGGTTTATATCTGTTCATTTTCCTTTGTCTAATATATCATCCATAATTTTCCTGTCAACCGGAATTATGTCACCTGACTTAAAAAGTTTTTTACAAATAAACACCTTGTTTGAGTACTTTCGAAGATATCATTCATGAATCATCATTAATTATGTTGACTTTTGTTTTTATTTCCAAATATTTGAAGGTAATTTTTCTTGGAGTCTCCTTTTTTTACATTTAATCCAGGTATAAACGTAAAGCAATAAGTGAATAATTAAATAAACATAATAAAAAGAAGTTTAAAAATGTTCTGCTCAAAATATAAGGGGTGATTATTATGAAAGTTTTCGAAAAGCTCGGACATAATTTATGGTTAAATAAAAAACGCCAAAAGACTCTTGCTTATATATCAGTTATCATACTGCTGACTTTTATTCTGGCTCTGACATCGGCCTACACTTATTCGGAGAATATACAGGAGGGCTTGGCAGGAAGCCTGATTCGCCTCCATGTTGTGGCCAATAGTGATTCAGGAACAGACCAGGATATCAAATACAAGGTCAGGGATAATATACTTAAATATATGAGTTCACAGTCAGCCGGCCTTGAATCGGTGGATGATGCAAGGAAGCTGGTACAGGAAAACATGGACAGAATTGAACAGATAGCAAGGGATACTTTAAGAGATAACGGTTTCAGCTACAATGTGAAGGTATATTACGGCAGCTACATGTTTCCTACAAAGGTATATGGAGATATTATCCTTCCACCCGGCGAATACCAGTCGCTCAGAGTGGTACTGGGTAACGGAACAGGAGCCAACTGGTGGTGCGTAATGTTCCCGCCTCTGTGCTTCGTGGATGCATCACAAGGAGTTGTCCCTGATTCTTCAAAAGAGCAGCTGAAAAGAACATTGAGTGATGAGGAATATGAAATCGCAGCCAGTTATCTTTCAGACTCGCACATGGATGTAAAGGTAAAATTCAAGATAGTGGAACTGCTGCAGCAGTCCAAACATAAGCTTGCCACACTGAAAAACAATAGGTAAAAACCTATTGTTTTTTCAATTAATCAATTTATTGATAACCAACCCCAGAATTAAATTAATACTTCTATCACTATGATATTGCTCCGGGATTGCCACACTTCATTTCATTACGTTCGCAATAACAATGGCTCGCCCTTGTTATTGATTTTTCTTATGTTTGTGCTATACTCAATATATACATTCCAATACCATCAGGTGGTGATCTTTTGGACTTTTTATTCAGCTGGTTTACTAATAATATTTACTATATTGAGATGTTCGGGAAACTGCTTCTTGCAGCTTTTCTTGGTGGGCTAATCGGATACCAGAGGGAAAACTCGCACAGACCTGCAGGTCTGCGAACCCATATCCTTGTCTGCGTTGGTTCAGCTCTGGTTATGATTACATCCGAATATATCTTTCAAGTTTATCAGGGAACTGCTACTCTTGACCCTGCAAGGCTCGGTGCCCAGGTTATCAGCGGTATCGGATTTCTAGGTGCAGGAACCATTCTGCGTGACGGCTCAACAATTAAGGGACTTACTACTGCTGCAGGCTTATGGGCAGTTGCATGCGTAGGTATAGCTATAGGAATAGGCTTCTATATGGGAGGTATATTTGCTGCAGCCCTGGTATATATTACCCTTCTCATCTCAAAGGATTGGGAAACCGTACGTGATTCCAAATCAAATTCGAGAAAAATAAAAATAGTGGCTGAAAACCGTCCCGGGATTGTCGGAGCTGTCGAGGCCAAATTTGCCGAAGCCGGAGTTACCATCAGGTCCATTAAGCTTGTACAGACTCCGAATAACTGTGTGAAGCTTTTCCTTACAGTAAAATACCCGGGAGCAACTGCAAGGGAAAAAATTCTGGATAACCTCTCTGAGACCGATGGAATAATAAAAGCAAATTAAAGTGCACAAATTATACTGATTATGCACTAACTTTTTATATATAAAGGATGTACGTTATGTCTCTGAACCAAAATAAAACCCCACTTTTTGATGCAATGAAGAAACACATGGAGAGGGATATAATACCGTTTCACGTACCTGGCCATAAATATGGCTGCGGCTTGGAAGACTTCAGAAATCTAGTGGGTGACAACGTTCTGAAGATGGACCTGAACGCTATGGAAGACCTTGATGATGCCTGTAACCCTATAGGTGTGATTGCTGAGTCCGAACAGCTTCTTGCAGAAGCGTTCGGTGCTGAGACCGCATATTTCCTGGTCAACGGTACATCCTCAGGAGTTCAGGCAATGATTATGAGCACATGCAAGCCCGGTGACCAGATAATCCTTCCCAGAAACTCTCACAAATCCACCCTTGGAGGAATAATACTCAGCGGCGCTGTTCCCATATACCTACAGCCTGAAATTAATGAAGAACTGGGAATTGCTATGGGCGTTACACCCGCCAGCGTCAGGAACGCTGTAAAGCAGAATCCGTTTGCCAAGGCTGTTTTTCTAATCAACCCAACATACTATGGCGCTGCTTCAGACCTCAAATCAATTACGCGTCTGGCTCACGACAGCGGCATGGCTGTTCTGGTTGACGAAGCCCATGGCGCCCACATGTCTTTCCATGATGATTTTCCTCTGACAGCTATGGAGGCAGGGGCAGACATGAGCGCAGTCAGCATGCATAAAACCGGTGGGTCAATGACCCAGACATCGGCGCTTCTCCTCCGCGGAGATATTGTTGACCCTTCAGTTGTTAAACAAATCCTCGGCCTGACCTATACCACAAGCGCATCCTATGTACTCATGTGCTCTATTGACGCAGCAAGAAAACAACTGGCTGTCAGGGGTTCGGAAATACTTGATAATGTCTTGTCTATGGCAAGGTGGGCTCGTGATGAAATTAACGGAATAGAGGGGCTTTATGCTCCGGGAACAGAGCTTATCGGCACCCCCGGTTGTTATGGCTTTGATGAAACCAAACTTACAGTCAGTGTGAAAAGACTGGGAATTACGGGCTACGAAGCTGAGAGGATACTTATTAACGACTACAATATACAAGTGGAATTTTCAGATATGTATAATATATTTGCCCTTATCAGCCTTGGCGACAAAAGGGAGTACCTTGAAGCTCTGGTAGAAGCTTTAAGAAATATATCTCAGAAGCTGGGTGTCAGGGAAGTTACGAAGACCATTCTGTTACCTTTCAATCCGGAAATGATTGTGTCGCCGCGCGACGCTTTCTACAGCTCAAAAAAGGCTGTACGCCTTGAAGACTCTGCCGGAGAAATATCCGGCGAGATGATTATGTCATACCCTCCAGGCATTCCCGTAATCTGCGTGGGTGAAAGGATAACCTCCGATATTATTGATTATGTCAGACTACTTAAAGAAGAAAAATGCCTTCTTCAGGGAACGGTAGACCCTTATGTCGATTATGTGATGGTTTTGGGCAGGGAATAACTTTCATAAATCGACCTAAATATTAAAATATATTAAAAAACTATTTGGTTACCAAAAAACATGCTATAATAGAATTGTCACAATTACTGTGAGCTTATTTTTTATTCTGTATTTTACCTTGTCTCTCATTAAAAAGGAAGTGAAGATACCAATGCACAAGTTAGTGGTGGCCGGAGGGACACCTCTCGAAGGAGAAATTACTATAAGCGGCGCCAAAAATTCAGCAGTAGCCATTATCCCAGCAACACTCCTGGTTGACGGCCCGTGCAGAATTGAAAACATACCAGATATCAAGGATGTAAAGATATTCTTGAGTATCCTTGAAAGTATCGGAGCAAAAATTGAGTACATAGATGAATGCACTGTAACAGTTGATACCTCAAGCGTTGATTGCTATGAGGCAAAATACAGTGAAGCCAATAAAATCCGTGCATCCTATTACCTGATTGGCGCCCTTGTGGGAAGATTTAAGAATGCAAAAGTCAGCTTCCCTGGTGGGTGTGACTTCGGCACACGCCCTATTGACCAACACATTAAAGCTTTTGAAGCAATCGGGGCCACGGTGGATATATCGCACGGACTTATTCATGCAAGGGCTGAAGAACTTACAGGCTCATCTATCTATATGGACGTTGTCAGCGTGGGCGCTACTATAAATGCAATGCTCGCTGCAGTCAAGGCAAATGGAACCACCGTAATAGAGAACGCTGCAAAGGAACCTCATATAGTTGATGTGGCGAATTTCCTTAATAATATGGGAGCAAATATTGTTGGTGCCGGAACCGATATAATAAAAATAAGGGGGGTTGATGTCCTCCCGGGAGGAACTACATACAGCATAGTCCCAGACCAAATTGAGGCCGGGACTTTCATGATTGCATCGGCAATAACCAGAGGAGACGTTATAATACGCAACTGCATACCCAAGCATCTGGAATCACTCTCGGCAAAGCTTGTGGAGATGGGTGCAAGGGTTGAGGAAAATGAAAACGGAGATACACTCAGAGTGACGGCAGACAGCAAGCTGTCTTCGGCAAACATCAAAACCCAGCCTTACCCCGGATTCCCAACCGACCTGCATCCTCAGATGGCGGCGCTCCTGTCACAATCTGAAGGTGTAAGTATTATTACCGAGGCTGTTTGGGACTCCAGATTCCAGTATGTCCCGGAACTAAGGCGTATGGGTGCACAAATAAAGGTTGAGGGTAGGATAGCAGTCATTGAAGGAATAGAAAGGTTATGGGGGGCAAAAGTCAAGGCAACTGATTTGAGGGCCGGTGCGGCAATGATTGTTGCCGGTCTTGGTGCCGAATGTGAGACCGAGTTTCATAACCTTGAAGTAATAGACCGCGGATATGAAAAGGTTGAGGAGAAATTCAACCAGCTGGGAGCTAAAATTGCACGTACTGAAATATCTGAATCAGACCACTAGGATATAAGGAGTTTACTGATGATAAAATGTTGTTCATTATTCAGCGGCAGCAGCGGCAATGCAATTTTTTTAAGTGATGACAATACCAGGATACTGATTGACGCCGGTGTTAGCGGCAGAAAAATAGAAGAGGGTCTGAATTCCATAAACATTCAGGCTTCGGATATAAACGCTATTCTTGTCTCACATGAACATTCCGACCATATATGCAGTGTAGGTTACTTATCCAAGAAATATGATATACCTGTATATGCAAGCGAACCCACATGGAAAGGTATGTCTAATCAGGCCTTAAAAATCCGCTCTGATAACTGCATGGTGTTTGAACCTGATAAATGGTTTGAGGTTGGAAGCCTTGATGTTCTGCCATTTACTATTCCTCATGATGCAAATCAGCCCTGCGGATTCAGCATACACCAGAATGGTACAAAAGTAACCATTGCAACAGATATTGGCCACATGAACCGTTATCTGGTTGAAAATATGGAGTCCAGCGACCTGCTTCTCCTGGAGTCAAATCACGATATAGAAATGCTCAGATGCGGCAGGTATCCATGGTTCCTGAAGCGGCGAATACTGGGTGAGCAGGGCCATCTATGCAACGAAACTGCCGCAAAAACCATTACCTGGCTGGCCAAATCCGGGATGAAGAGATTTATTCTGGGGCATCTTAGTGCTGAAAACAACTTTCCCGAGCTTGCACTCCAAACAGTTACAAACTGTCTTGATGAAATAGGTGCAAGGATTGGTACAGATGTCTTTGTCGAAGTAGCTCCGAGGAGTAACTGTTCTAACCTGTGGGAGCTTGTATAAGTAATATGAGGTTGAGATGAATATTACCATTGTAAGTGTAGGAAAGATTAAGGAAGATTATCTTAAAGCAGGTATAGATGAATACCTGAAAAGGCTGTCCAGATACTGCAGAATCAATATTATAGAGCTTGATGATGAGAAAGTACCTGACAGACTGAGCGACAGGGAACTTGAAATTATACAGAAGGCTGAAGGAGACCGGATAAAATCGGTAATCAAGCCTGGCTGGTATACAATTGCACTTGATTCAAAAGGAAAACATTTCACTTCCGTAGAATTCGCATCAAAAATTGAATCCCTGGCTGTTTCGGGTCAGAGTAATCTGGCATTTGTTATTGGCGGCACAACGGGATTGTCCAGAGATATTCTCGATTCCTCACATTTGATTCTGTCTTTCTCCAAACTTACTTTTTCTCATCAAATGATTAGACTTTTCTTACTCGAGCAATTATTTAGATGTTATAAAATCAATAAAGGTGAGACATACCATAGGTAGGTTTTTTATTATTTGGAGGAGGACAATCTGAACATGATTGTAAGAGTTATTGGAACCGGATTGTTAATAATCACTATGGCTGCATTTCTTGCCGAGTATTTCATCTCAACTGAAAGGTTGAATGAACTTACACTATATACCGTCAGTGAAGAATATGTAAGAGCCAAGTATGAACCCGATGAGGGAATCTACCTGGGTGCCTATGTTCTCCAGGATATTGCAATCAACTATAGTATGGCCAAGTTTAATCAACTAACTGAAAAAAAACACGCCAGTTTCTTCAGGTACCTTGGGTACGGTAAACCGTTTCCTGCCGAATGGGTTGAGAAGGTTAAATCGGCTGGTGCGGTGCCTCATATAGCCCTTGAGCCTAATGATGGACTGGGGAAGGTAGCAGATGATGAATATCTGCGAACATTTGCAAGGGAAGCAAAGAATTCCGGAGTACCAATATTCCTTAGATATGCAAGTGAAATGAACGGTGACTGGACCCAATACTCGGGAAACCCAGAACTCTTTATTCAAAAATGGCGACTTGTCCATGATGTTTTAGCGGAGGAGGCTCCGAATGTAATAATGGTTTGGACTGTTTTCACCTTCCCTGAATCCACCATAGATTCTTTCTACCCTGGAGATGAGTTTGTGGATTGGGTAGGTGTAAACATCTATAATGTTGTATTTCATAACAACAGTCTTGAAAACAAAGCTGATTATGAAGACCCGCTAAAGCTTCTGAATTATGTTTATAATACTTACAGTTATAAGAAGCCTATACAGATATCCGAGTACGGCGCTACCCACTATGCAAGTACAGATGGAAAATATTACATTGACTTTGCAAGGGAAAAAATTTCCCGGTTGTACGGAAACCTGCCCGAAAAGTATCCCCGTGTCAAATCGGTATACTACTTTGATGTCAACAACCTGGTCAATGCGCCTCCGGGAAGAAAGATAAATGATTATTCAGTAACTAATGACCCGGAAATACTTGAAACTTATGCTTCACTTGTAAAGAATAATAAATACCTTACCGATGTTGTGCCAGGGAAGCCAGGTACGGTTGAAGAGAAATTATCATACAGGGGGTTCTTTTTCAGAAAACTGGGAAAGACATATGCAGACCTTGAGTTCTACAAGAACTACCTCAACCTGGATGTTGAGGTGTCAGGCAAAAAAGCAGGGGTATCGGACGGCACAAAAACGGTCTGGTATAATATAACCTCCAGATGGATTTCAAAGGGATATCAGAATGAATACAGGAATATTTCCGGCCTTCCGTTAGAAGATGTGGCCCGTGACTTTGGGTACAGATTGGAGTACAACCCCGAAGACAATAGTATGTTTATACATAAGTAGGGGCGAGACATTGGCTCGCCCTTGTTATATGCCCAATTGATTCATAATAATTATCGCTCATCATTCCATCTGCTGTCTGTCCACATCTATAAGCTCATTTATTCCAGCTCCCGGTGGAACAATGGGGTAGACCTTCTCATCCCTATCGATTTCACAATTTATGACAACCGGCCGGTCTGCATCCAGTGCCTTGCTCAATACATTATCAACCTCACCCGGACTTGTAACATTCATACCTATGGCTCCGTAGGCTTCTGCCAGCTTGACAAAATCGGTGCACCTGTCCAGGGTGGTTTGCGAATACCTTGAATCATAGAAAAGGTTCTGCCACTGCCTTACCATGCCGAGAACATGGTTGTTCATAATGAGCACAACTATTGGAAGCTTATATTCTACAGCCGTTGCAAGCTCATTGCTGTTCATCCTGAAGCTTCCGTCTCCGGCTATATTAATAACCTTTTTATCCGGTCTCCCGATTTGAGCTCCAATACTCGCACCCAAACCGAATCCCATTGTACCCAATCCTCCTGAAGATATGAAAGTCCTGGGCTGGGTATATTTGTAATACTGAGCCGCCCATATCTGGTGCTGCCCAACCTCCGTAGTAATAATAGCATTACCTTTTGTCATCTCATGCAGTTTCTCAATTATGAATTGCGGCCTTAAAATGTGGTCGTCTTTGTAAATCGGAGGATAGCTCTGCTTCCAGTCAGCAATCTGATTTATCCATTCGGGGTTTTTCTTGCTCTTCACCTTCTTACTCAGCATGGATAAAATCTTTTTAACATTTCCAACCAGCGGATACTGGACATTAACATTCTTCCCTACTTCGGCGGCATCTGCATCAATGTGTATTATCTTCGCTTCAGGGGCAAACTTCTTAACATTACTTATTACCCTGTCACTGAATCTGGCTCCTACGGCAATAAACAAGTCGCTTGCCGATACCGCGAGATTGGTTGTTTTGGAACCATGCATGCCACACAAACCGGTAGACAGCGGATGGTCACCCGGGAAAACTCCTAATCCCATAAGGGTTGTAGTAACAGGCGAATCAATCCTCTCGGCAAACTCAACCAATTCTGTGCCGGCATCTGCAGGAATCACTCCTCCTCCAGCAAGTATGATAGGCTTCATGCTCCCATCAACAGCCTCTGCAGCCTTGTCAATATCTTCTTCAGATACAATTACTGGCATCTCCTTGACTTCACATCCAGGGGTGTAATCATACTCTGCTTTAACGGCAGTTACATCCTTGCATATGTCAACAAGTACCGGACCCGGTCTTCCCTCACCGGCAATCCTGAATGCAGCCCTTACTGTACTTGCCAGCTGCTCTATATCCTTTACAATAAAATTATGCTTGGTTATAGGCATGGTTATACCTGTAATATCAACCTCCTGGAAGGAGTCTCTTCCAAGCAGGGCTTTAGGAACCTGCCCTGTTATTGCTACCATAGGTATGGAATCCATGTAAGCTGTAGCAATACCGGTAACCAGATTGGTGGCACCCGGACCCGATGTAGCCATGCAAACTCCTATCCTCCCGGTAACCCGTGCATAGCCATCTGCGGCGTGCGCTGCTCCTTGTTCATGGGAGGTTAGTATATGACGTATTTCATCCTTGTACTTGTATAACTCATCATATATATTCAGAACAGCCCCTCCGGGAAAGCCGAATATGGTATCGACTTCCTGCTCCCTTAAACATTTTATCAAGATTTCCGCCCCATTAAGTCTCATAGATCCTCACCTTCTTCTTAATATAGTTATTTGCGTTGAACAGCATCGCTCAGCCCATGTCATTCCGGTGAGCCAAAGCCACGAGCGTAGTGTGGTGGACAGCGTGGGAATCTCAGACCATTTTTGGCTGTTAGCTGTTAGCTATTGGTAAAAAGCTTAAAGCCAAAGGCTAAAGGCCAGAAGCCAATCGCCAATGGCAAATTCCGGATCCGAGATTGCCACGGTCGTACCTCCCTCGCAATGACACAAACTAAGCTACGCCGCTTATCACAATTTTCAGCCTTAAAACCGTCCCAAGCTTAAATACCACCTAAGTATATCATTTCCCCAGAAAACAGCAGTCATGCTTCCCAGTACAATAAACGGCCCGAATGGTATCTGGTCCTTCCTTCCTCTAATTCTGGTTACCAAAAGGAATATACTTACAACTGATCCTATAATGAAAGCAAGCATCATTGAAAGGATGGTCAGTTTTAGTCCGAGGAATAGGCCCACAACACCCATAAGCTTGACGTCTCCCATACCCATAGCTTCAGCCTTCATCAACCACTCTCCTACAACAACTATAAGCAGGAAAGTAAGCAGTCCGACTGTAAATCCCAGTCCTGCATCCTTCAGAAAATTCCAGTCGTAGCTGACCGGATTGGCAAAGTCAATCCCCCTCAGAGCAGCGAATATCAGCCCTGATACCAATCCGAAAACTATTATTTCATTCGGTATGATATAGTGCTTCAGGTCTATAAAGAACACAGCAATAAATATTACCGCAAGAACCATTACGCCAAGTGTATGAACAGGCACTGCCCATCCAAACCAGTGGTAGACTCCTACAAGCAATAATCCTGTTAATAACTCAACCGCGGGGTACTGGATTGAAAACTTCTCATCACAGTGCCTGCACTTCCCCCTCAGGATAATGTAGCTCAGCACCGGAATCAAGTCATAAAACTTTATCCGTTTTCCACATTTCATACAATGTGACGGTTTAATTACTATACCTTCACCTGCTGGTATACGGTATATTACTACATTCAGAAAACTTCCCAAAGCTAAACCCACCAGGAATATAAATGTGTAAATCAATATATTTTCCATCTTTAACCCCCTGTAGTTTTTACCTGATTACTGCTCCGGTACTGGCTGAAGACACCAGTCTGGCGTATTTGGCCAGGTATCCTTTCGTAACCCTCGGCTTGGGAGGCTCCCACTCCCTGCGTCTTTTCTCCAGTTCGGCCTGCGGAACCTCTATATTAATACTGTTACTGGGTATATCAATGCTTATAATATCGCCTTCCCTAACAAGGGCTATAGGTCCACCTTCGGCAGCCTCAGGAGATATATGTCCTATTGAAGCTCCCCTGGTTGCGCCTGAGAAACGGCCGTCGGTAATGAGTGCAACATCCTTGTCCAGGCCCATACCGGCTATTGCCGAGGTCGGCGCCAGCATCTCCCTCATGCCCGGCCCTCCTTTGGGACCTTCATAGCGTATAACCACTACATCACCCTTCTTAACCTTCCCTGCAAGTATTGCATCGTACGCCTCATCGCCCGAATCAAACACCTTGGCAGGCCCTTTATGTTTAAGCATCTCCGGCGCAACCGCCGCCCTCTTCACCACTGCTCCGTCGGGCGCAAGTGTTCCTCTCAGGACTGCAATTCCTCCCGAAGTACTATAGGGGTTATCAATATCCCTTATAACCTCTCTGTCTTTTACCTCTGCGAACTTAATATTTTCACCAACGGTTCTGCCTGTGACCGTCATCAAGTCAAGGTTTAAAAGGTTCTTGCGGGTCAGTTCGTTCATTACGGCCTGAACTCCTCCTGCCTGGTACAGGTCCTGAACATGGTGCCCCCCCGAAGGTGCAAGCTTACAAAGATTAGGGGTTCTTTCACTTACCCTGTTTACTATATCAAGGTTGATTTCCACATCAGCCTCATTGGCTATGGCAGGCAGATGGAGAATAGAATTGGTTGAGCACCCGAGTGCCATATCCACCGTCAGAGCATTTTCGAATGCCTTTGAGGTCATTATCATCGAAGGCTTTATGTTTTTTTCTACAAGTTCCATTACCTTCATCCCTGACTTCTTGGCAAGCCTTATTCTTTCAGCGTACACTGCGGGAACTGTACCGTTGCCCGGAAGGGCCATTCCAAGAGCCTCACTCAGGCAGTTCATTGAATTTGCGGTAAACATCCCCGAACATGAACCACAGCCTGGACATGCATGGTCCTCATATTCAGCCATCTCTTCCTCGGACATCTTTCCGGCCCTCACAGCCCCGACTGCCTCAAATACCGAATTAAGGTCAAGGTATTTCCCGTTTCTATTTATTGAGAGCATAGGACCTCCGCTTATTACAACCGAGGGCAAATCGAGCCTTGCAGCTGCCATAAGCATCCCGGGTACAATCTTGTCACAGTTGGGCACATATACCATGCCGTCAAATACGTGCGCAAGAGCCATGCATTCTATCGAATCGGCTATTATTTCCCTCGTTGCAAGGGAGTATTTCATTCCTTCGTGCCCCATGGCAATTCCATCGCATACTCCGATAGTCCCGAATTCCACAGGCGTTCCGCCCGCCATTCTTATACCGGCTTTCACGGCTTCAACAATTTTATCCAGATGCATGTGTCCCGGTACTATCTCATTTCTTGAATTAACAATGCCTATCAGCGGTCTTTGTATTTCCTCGTCGGTATAACCCATTGCCTTAAACAATGAACGGTGAGGAGCCCGTTCCAACCCTTTTTTTACTTTATCGCTCAACATTGAATACTCCCCCTAATACTTTTCTGACTAATCTTTTATATAATACTAATCTAATTTACCGGGCAAATCAACACCCTTCGGTAAATCAATATTTAAGTAAACTTGCCACAGGCAAATAACTCCCTCTCCATTGATAGAGAACATCCAAATTTTTCCCCTCTCCCTTGATGGGAGAGGGTTGGGGTGAGGGTGAAAAAAATATAACACCCTCCCCTTAATCCCCTCCCATCAAGGGAGGGGAAATAGTAGTGGTACTATCCTCCCATCAAGGGAGGGGCAACACACGGGTAGTACCCCTCTCGTTAAGGGAGGCTCTGCCAAAAATCTGCTAGCTTATAATCTATATAAACAAATCAATACGAAAAAATTGAAAATTGCTCCAGTTATGATAGAATGATTACTACGCAGTTTAAAAGAAAAAGAAAGGAATATATCCCATGGACTGGTTCGGGTTGGCCTTGCTTTCGGCTCTGGCATTCGGCATACAGGGATTTCTTTTTAAACAGTCCAGCCAGAAAGGCTGTAACAAATTTACAGTTACTCTGGTTTTTATGCTTACCGTTGAACTTCTGTCTGTAATTGTTTTTCTGTCTACAGGTTCCAAGATAGTCTATCTTCTGCCGACACTGGTCCTGGGATTCCTGTTCGCTGCATTCTTCTATATAAAGACAATCCTGGATTTGAAAGCGCTTGATTACCTACCCACAAGTAAGGTGTTCCCAATTACTTCAAGCAGTGCTGTACTGGTAGTTTTATATGCTGTTGTTTTCTTCAATGAACGTCTGAACCTGACCGAGATTCTCGGCATATCTGCAGTAATTGCAGCAGTAATGTTTATTCACTCGGATTCAAGGAAGCAGGTCGACTATTCCAGCGTAAAGATTGGGTTATTGATTGCAATGCTTGGAATACTTCCGGGAGCAGCAATGAAAATCGTTAACAAGTATGCTGCGGTTTCGGCCGACACTATTGCTTTCACGGTGATTACATACCTCTTCCTGGTTATTATTTCAGCGTCCGGGTATAAATTGAATACTAGAACACCGCAGTCCGCCGCAACTGCAAGCAGTTCGGTTATTATTGGCTTACTCATAGGAATTGTTAACTTTGCAGGTTTTTATACCCACCTCTTTGCCTT